>JADYYY010000017.1 GCA_020853395.1 Acidobacteriota bacterium | reverse complement strand
TGCGGCACGAACCAGTCGGGCGTGGCGAACACCGACCCGACCCTCTCGGGCGGTCCGGTGCGCTGCGAGCTGGTGCCGGGCGAAGACGCCTTCAAGGTGCCGGCGTGGACGGGCGATCCCGCGACGCACGACGCGTTCCGGCCGCACTTCAACCTGGCCGCGTTCCGGCGTCCGCAGCCGGTCAGCGGGCAGGGGAACCTCGGCAACGTGCCGCAGGGTTACCTGCGTCACCCCGGCTGGCAGAACTGGGACTTCACGCTCGCGCGCCGCATTCCGGTGCAGATCGGCCGCGGCGGCAGCGTGCGCGTTCAGGCCCAGTTCTACAACCTGTGGAACCAGGTCCAGTTCCAGCGGCTCGCGGCGTCCTACACGTTCAGCACCACGGGGAACACCAGCACGACGACCGGCCAGTTCGACCAGTCGACCAACCCGTTCAACTTCGGGTTGACGGTGCGGTTCGACTACTAGAACCGTTCCACTCCACACGGACACATCGGGCCCCTTCGGGGGCCCGGTGTGTCTCCATCGATGGTGAACCGCCGGCGCGGCCGGTGCCGCGGGTACGGCTTTCACTACCCGACGACGCGGTGTCGGACGGCCCAGAGCACGAGCTCGGTCGTGCTGTGCAGGTTCAGCTCGTGAAGGATCCGTGCCCGGTGGGTTTCGACGGTCGTCGGGCGGATGTTCAGCGCTTCGGCGATCTGCCGGTTCGTCTTGCCTCGACGGCCCCGATGAGATCCCCCGTATCGGAGTCCTTCAGAAGATACCCGCACGCGCCCGCTTGCAGCGAACGGCGAATCCACGTGTCGTCGGCATGCATGTTCAGCATCAGGACGGCCGTCTTCGGCACCTGCGTCGCGATGGCGCTCGCGACGTAGCCGGGGCATCGCGACGTCGAGGATGGCCACGTTCGGCTGCTCCTCTATCCTCTACGGCGAGCCGGACGGCCTCCTCGCCGTCTCTCGCGACGGCCACGACCTTCCACTCGAGCTGGTCTTCGAGGACGCGCCTCAACGCGTCTCTGACGAGCGCGTGATCGTCACCGATGAGAATCCGCAACGTCGCCATCTGCGCTCCGATCCCGGCCGAACGGCACGTCGGCTCCGAGACCAGTCGACCGTGACGCGACGTGTCGCGGCATCCGGTGGACGGCCGAGCTTCCCGCCGGATCTCCTCCTGCCTTTGCCGGATGTCGTCTGGCGCGGAGTGGCAGTAGGTTATGCTCACCGTTCCGGAGTGAGGCGCTGATGCGTTTCAAGACGTGGCCCGTGGCAGCTCTCGGTCTGGCCGGTCTGCTCGTGCTGATCGTGCTGGCGATGCAGACCTCGGCGCAGAAGGCGCAGGAGATCTACAACCAGATCGACCAGCTCAACGGCTACCACAACGTCGTCGACGCGAAGTTGTGGCGCCTGCGGTCCGACATCCACCTATCGAGCATCTTCATCCGCGACAGCCTGCTCGATATCGCCAGCGAGCACGACGCCGAATACCGCACGCAGCTCGCCGATTTCCGGCGGACGAGCAAGGCGACGGTGGCCGAGCTGCGCGCCATCGCGGGACAGCATCAGGAGCGGCTCGAGAGCCTCGAAGCGCAGCTCGACGACTACTGGCGCGCGTTCGAGCCGCTGTTCGGCTGGGCTCCGACCGAGAAAATCCTGAACAGCGCCGGGTTCCTCCGGCGTGAGGTGGTGCCCCGGCGCGAGAAGGTCATGACGCTCGCGTCGGAGATCGAGGCGCTCAACGAGGCCAACCTCGCCGAGGAGCGCGCCGAGGCCGCCCGCCGTCACGCGGAGTTCCAGCGCGAGCTCGCTCGGCTGCAGTGGCAGACCCTCTCGCTCGGCGCCGTCGTCGCGCTCGTCGCCGTGTTCCGCCTCAGGCTGCTGGAGCAGCGATCCGACGACCAACGGCTGCTGGCCACACAGGCCGAGCAGCAGATGCGCGAGCTGTCACAGCGGCTGGTCGCCGCCCAGGAAGAGGAGCGCAAGAACCTGTCGCGGGAGCTGCACGACCACGTGGCGCAGGTGCTCACGGCCCTGCGCATGGAGATCGGCCGCATCGACCGCGTGCGCCCGGCCAGCGATCTGCGCATCTCGGCGGCCGTCGCCGAGTGCCGCCGCCTCGTGGACAACATGTTCCGGACGGTGCGCGACCTGTCGATGGGCCTCCGGCCGAGCATGCTCGACGACTTCGGGTTGCAGGCCGCGCTGGAGTGGCTGGTTCGCGACTTCACGAGCCGGTTCGGGATCAAGGTGGATCTCGAGCTGGGCGGCGAGCTCGACGGATTGCCGGAGCGGCATCGCACCTGCGTCTATCGGGCCGTCCAGGAGGCGCTGACCAACTGCGCCCGTCACTCCGGCGCCCGTTCCGCGCGTGTGCAGATCACCGGCACGGCCGGCGCGTTGATCGTGCGGGTGAGCGACGATGGCGTCGGCATCGACCCGGTGAAGCGCCGCAACGGCCTCGGGCTGCGCGGTATCGAGGAGCGCGTCAAGGAACTTGGCGGCACGATGCAGATAGGCGGCGGGGTGAACCTGGGCACCGTCCTGATGGTGCAGTTGCCGTTGCCGGTTCCATTGAAGGACGTGTCTCTTGCGAGTGCTGCTAGCTGACGACCACAGCATCGTGCGCCGCGGCCTGCGCGGGCTGCTCGAAGAAGCCGGGTACACCGTGGTGGCGGAGGCCGCCGATGGCCTCGAGGCCGTCCGCCTCGCCGAAGACGTCCGGCCGGACCTGGCCATCCTCGACGTCGGGATGCCGAAGCTCAACGGCATCGACGTCGCCGCGCGGATGCAGAAGCTCGACCGTCCGCCCGGCGTGATCATGCTCAGCATGCACGCCGACGAGTCCTACATCATTCGGGCGCTCGAGGCCGGCGCGCGCGGCTACCTCCTGAAGACCGCCGCCGACGAGGATCTGCTGCCCGCGGTGCGCGCGGTCGCGACGGGCAAACCGTTCTTCAGCCCCGCCGTCGCCGGCGTGCTGATCGAGGACTATGTCCGCCGCCTCCATTCACGCGGGCTCACCGACTCGTACCACCTGCTGACCGATCGCGAGAAGGAAGTGCTGCAACTGCTCGCCGAAGGCCGGACCAACAAGGAGGTGGCCACCGAGCTGAACCTCGGGCTCTCGACCGTCGAGACGCATCGGGCGAACCTGATGCAGAAGCTCAACCTGCACAACACCGCCGAGATCGTGCTCTACGCGGTGCGCAAGGGCGTCATCGCCTGATCGCCGGCCCCCGGCCCGCTCACGGCAGCGGGAACATCTTCCGCAGCTCCTCCATCGAGGGCTGGCGGCCGTACTGGCCCAGCTCGAATGCCTCGGCGTACTTCACCGCGCGGCCGCGCTGCTCGCCGTAGAGCGCGATCAACTGCTGCCGGTACTGGTTCGCGACCGCTTCGTTGCGCTGCTTGACGCCTTCGAGCAGGGCGGCCTGGCGATCGGCCTCGTTGCGCGGGATGTTCGGACGCGTGCGCGCCTGCCACGAGTCCGCATCGCCGAACTGCGACGACATGGCCGTGATGCACGCCCACTTCTTCTCGGCGACCGCATCGATCGACACCACGATGTCGGGCTGGAACGGATAGGGGCGCTTGAAGTCGTCCTGGTAGTACATGAACACGGGGTTGCGCGGCGTCGGCGGCGTGTCCGGTACCCAGAACGGCGCGACCACGACGACCGCCGAGTCGTCCATCAGCCTGCCGACGTAGCGATGGTCGGGATGATAGTCGTAGGGCCGGTGGCCGAGGACGATGTCGGCCTGCCACTCGCGGATGAGCCGCGACATCATCCGGCGGTTGTCCAGCGAGGGCACGAGCTCGCCGTCGTGGATGTCCATCGTGGCCACCTCGGTGCCGAACCCGCGCGCGCACTGCTGCACTTCCGTGAGGCGCCGCTTGGCGAGCGGGCCGCCGGCCTGCTCGAAGTGGCCGATGTCGCCGTTGGTCATCGCTACGAGCTTCACCTTGGCGCCCTGCGCCGCCCAGAGCGACGCCGTGCCGGCCACTTTCAGCTCGGCATCGTCCGGGTGCGCGCCGAACGCGATGACGCGCAGCGGCGCCGGCTGCGGCGCCTGGGCCATGGTGCGGACCGACGGAAGCGACAGGACGGCAAGCAGCGCGATGGATGCCGAGAGGGCTTTCATGAGAACCTCCGACGCGCACGCTAGCAGCGGTGCCGGAGGCTGTCAATCAGCGCAGGGCCTGTGTCGGAGCCTGTCGCCGGGCCTGCCGGGGCTTGTCAGGGCCGCGATATCAGGGCCGGCGTCGCGCGGCGCGCAGCCGGCGCCGCAGGACGGGCGCGAGATCTTCGCCGAGCGCGCGGCGCATCAGGCCGCCGGCGCGGCGAAGCGTCTCGCGCGCCGCGTCCGGCGAGCCGCCCGTCTTCGCCATGACGATGGCCGCTTTCACGTCCCAATCCGCGGCGGCGAGCAAATCGCCGGCGCGCTCGGGCGCGATGCCCGTCACCGTCGACACGATCCGCTTCGCCCGGTCCTTGAGCTTCGCGGAGCCGGTGCGCACGTCGACCATGAGGTTGCCGTAGGTCTTGCCTGCGCGGATCATCGCGCCCGTCGTGAGCATGTTCAGCGCCATCTTCGTGGCGGTGCCGGCCTTGAGCCTCGTGGAGCCGGCGATGACCTCGGGGCCGACGGCCGGCGCGATGACGAGGTGCACGAGCGCCTGCAGGCCGGTGCCCGGCCAGCACGTCACGAAAACCCGCGTGGCGCGCGCCCGCTTGGCGGCGGTGAGGGCCCCGCGCACGAACTCGGTGATGCCGCTGGCGGAGATGCCGACGACCACGTCGCGCGACGACACGCCGGCGTCGGCGAGCGCGCGCACGCCGGCGTCGAAGTCGTCCTCGGCGCCCTCGCGCGCCCGGAACACCGCCTCCTCGCCGCCGGCGATGACGGCGCGCACGGCTTCCGGCGGCGTGCCGAACGTGGGAGGCAGCTCGGCGGCTTCGATCACGCCCAGCCGGCCGCTCGTCCCCGCGCCGACGAAGAACACGCGCCCGCCGCGGGCCAGCGCGGCGGCGAGCATGTCGATGCCGCGCGCGATGCGCGGGCGCTCACGCGCGACGGCCGCGACGACGCGCCGATCCTCGCGCGACATGGCGGCGACGATCTCCGCGGACGAGACGCGATCGATGGAGAGCGTACGCGGGTTGATCTGCTCGGTCGGAAGAGAGGACCACTTGGACATCGCGAATCTGCAACCTGAAGGGTGAAACCTGGTGGCTCAGTAGTACAGGAGGTACTTCGCGCGCAGCAACCGCCAGCGTGCCTCGACGCCCGACCACGACGCCGCGATCGCGGCCGGGTCTTCACCCAGCTTGAGCCTGGCGAGGCTGTCGGCCGATCCGAACAGCTTCTGCGCGGCATCGCTTTGCCACTGCCCGGGAAAGAGCGCGACGAGCGCGGACCCCAGCTCGACGCCGAGCCGCACGGGGCGCAGCGCCGACCGATCCGTCACGACGATGAAGACGCCTTGACACTCTTCTTTGGCGAACCGGCTGGCCGTCGGCGTGAAGCGGACGGGGTAGAAGCGCACGCCGGGGACGCCCCGCGAGTTCAGCACGTCCGACAGCTTGCGCCCATCGATCCACGGCGCGCCGACCTGCTCGAACGGCGTGTCGGTCCCGCGCCCGACCGAGAGGTTCGTGTTCTCGAGCGCGCCGATGCCCGGATACAGCGCCGCGGCGTAGAGCGTCCGCATGTTCGGCGACGGGTTGATCCACGGCAGGCCTGTCTCGTCGAACCACTGATCGCGGCGCCAGGACTGCATCGGCACCACGGTGAGGTCCGCGCCGATCTGGCGTTCGGTGTTGAACAGCCGTGCCAGCTCCCCGATCGTCATGCCTGGCCGGATCGGCATCGTCGGGAAGTAGCCGGTGAAGCCGAGCGAGATCGGATCGAGGGCGGGCCCTTCGATCTGGACGCCGTTGATCGGGTTCGGGCGATCGAGCACGACGACCTTGATCTTGCGCGGGGCGGCTTCCTCCATGACGTAGGCCATGGTCGTCATGTAGGTGTAGAAACGCGCGCCCACGTCCTGCAGGTCGATGACGATGGCGTCGAGGCCGGCGAGCATGTTGACGGTCGGCCGCTGGGTCTGGCCATAGAGCGAGTGGATGGGCAGCTTCGTCTTGTCGTCGACCGACGACGGCACGGAGGCGTCGAGCACTCCGCGGATGCCGTGCTCCGGGCTGAAGAGCGCCACGAGCTTCACGTCGGGCGCCGCGGCGAGCAGATCGATCGTGCTGACGCCGTCGCGCGCGCGGCCCGTGTGGTTCGTGAGCAGCCCGACGCGCAGCCCTTTCAGCGGCGCGTAGTTCTGCGCGCGCAGCACGTCGATCCCGGCCATGACGGGCGCGCTCGTCGGCGCGGGCGCCGGCGCCGGCGCGTCGAAGGTCTGCCGGCTCCAGCGGGCGTCCGCGACGCTGGCCGCCACGTTCGTGAGCGCGGCGGCGACGGCGGTGGCGACGCGCGCGCGTGTCGGCGTCACGTCACCGGCGCCGTTCGGGTGCACGCGGTTCGACAGGAACACGACGAAGACCTTCGTCGCCGGATCGATCCAGAGCGACGTGCCGGTGAAGCCCGTGTGGCCGTACGAGCCCAGCGGCAGCAGTTCGCCGCGGTTGGACGAGAACGAGGAGTCCAGGTCCCAGCCGAGCCCGCGGACGTTCGATTCGGCGAGCGGCGTCGACGGTTCGATCATCCTGGCCACGGTCAGCGGCGCCAGCACGCGCGTCGATCCGATCGCGCCGCCGTTCAGCAGCATCCGCGCGTAGATCGCCACGTCGTCGGCCGTGCTGAAGAGCCCGGCATGGCCGGCGACGCCGCCCATGCGCCGGGCCGTCGGGTCGTGGACGATGCCGCGGAGCGTGGCCGGCTCGGTCGGCGCGATGCGGCCGTAGAGCGCGCGGGCCGGGTTGAAGCCGGTCTCGGTCATCTTCAGCGGCCCGAAGAGGGTCGCTTTCGTGAACACGTCGAGCGGCTGCTTCGTGACGCGGCGGACGATCTCGCCCAGGAGGAAGTAGTTGATGTCGCTGTACACGAAGCGCCGGCCGGGCGGCGCCGTCAGCACCTCCTCGCACGCCAACGCGATGGCGGTGTCGTAGCCGCTCCAGGGATCGCCCAGATCGACGTCCGGCCTGAGGCCCGACATGTGCGTCATCAGGTCGCGGACCGTGACGCGCGACTTGCCGTACTTCCCGAACTCCGGGATGAACGAGGCGACCGGATCGATCAGGCGCACGCGGCCCTCTTCGACGAGCTTCATGATCGCCGGCGTGGTCGCCATCACCTTCGTGAGCGAGGCCATGTCGAAGATGGTGTTGACGGTCATCGGCTCGTCGGCCGGCGCCACCGCGCGGCGGCCGAACGCCTTGCGATAGACGATCGTGTCGTCGCGACCGACGAGGACGACCGCGCCGGGCGTCTTCTTCTCCGCGATGGCCTCGTCGACGATCTCGTCGACGCGCGAGAGGCGATCGAGATCGAAGCCGGCGCTCGTCGCGGCGGCGACCGGACGAGGGCGCGGCGGCGGGGTGGATTGCCCGGAGAGGCCGGGCCCGGCGAGCACGGCGGCCCCGATGGCGGCGGCCGCGACGGCAGAACGACACACGGCGGTGCGCATGCGGGCATTATCCAGGAAACCGGTTTCCGCGTGTCGCCGGCCACGCGTTTCCTCTACACTCACCGCATGAAACCGTCCACCGTGTTCCTCGGCGAGATGACGAACCCCGAGGTCGAAGCCTTTCTCCAGCGGCACCAGACCGTGATCGTGCCGACCGGCGCCACCGAGCAGCACGGGCCGCACGCGCCGCTGCTCACCGACGTGCTGATTCCGCAGGAAATCGCCCGCCGCGCCGCGCCGAAGATCGGCGCGGTCGTGGCGCCGCCGATCAACTACGCGCTGTCGTACCCGCACGTCGGCTTCACCGGCCTCGTGCACGTCCAGATTCCCACGTTCATGGCGCTCGTCGAGGATCTCTGCCTCTCGTTCGCGTCCGTCGGCTTCAAGCGGATCGTGTTCCTGAACGGCCACTACGACAACACGCTGGCGATCGCGTACGCGTGCGCCAAAGCCGCGTACGCGATGCCGAAGGATGCGAAGGCGTTTCCCTTGAACTACTGGGACGGTTTCTCGGCCGATGACGTCACCCGCTGGATGACGCTGAAGACGGGGCTGCACGCGAACGAGGCGGAGACGTCGGCGATCCTCGCCATCAACCCGGCGCTCGTCGACATGGCCAAGGCGAACGCCGAGCTGCCGAACTTCCCCGAGTTCAAGGTGAACCCGGCCGCCGTCCACGCGGCGTTCTTCTTCTCCAATCCCGGATCGGTGTACCGGGCGACGCGATCGGGCACCTGGGGAGATGCGCGGCAGGCGACCCCGGAATCGGGCGAAGCCTACCTCGAGGCGGGCGTCCGGTCGGTCGTCGCGTGTCTCGAGAACATCGAGGAGGCGTTCAGGAACATGCCGGCCCGAAACTGAGCCCGTGCGGTCTCAGTCCTGGCGCCTGACCTCGTCCAGCCTGACGGGCCGGCGTTCTTCCGCCGAGCGATCGGCCGCGAAGATCACCTCGAAGGTCTTGATCGAATCGGCGAGGCTCGTGAGCGGCATCTCTTGGCCGCGATCGAGCGCGTCGAAGAACGCGTCGAACTGCGTCTTGTACGGGTGGTCGGCGACGTCGCCGCTGCCGAGCAGCTTCATCGACAGGTCGCTCCACTTGTCCTTGTTCAGCCCCGGCAGCGTCATGGAGTGGAACTTGTTGTCGAGCAGGCTGCCCTCGCTGCCGACGAGATGCGTGTGGAAGTAGTACGGCTGCAGGCAGTCGATGACCGACGCGACTTTGCCCACGCGGCCGCTCGCGAACTGCAAGAGCGTGACGGTCGTCGTCGGGTACTCGTACGGGCTGAAGTACGGGCTCTTCGAGCGCGTCGCCATGCTCGAGACGACCTCGACGTCCGTGCCGAGGCAGAGCAGCAGGGCGTCGAGCGCATGGCAGCCGGCCGACAGCAGGCTCGAGCCTCCGCGAGCCTTCGTGATGTTCCACCGGTACTGGCCGTACCACGGCCCGCTGCCGTGGTAGTAGTCCACCTCGCCGTAGTGGAGATCGCCGAGCAGCCCGGCGTCGACGACCGCCTTCGTGGCGAGGAACTGGCTCGACCAGCGGCACTCGAGGCACACGCACGACCGCACGCCGGCCGCCGCGACCGCATCGGCGATGGCGTAGCAGTCCTCGAGCGTGAGCGCGATCGGCTTCTCGATGATGAGGTGCTTGCGCGCCTCGGCGACGGCGATCGCCTCGCGCGCGTGCTGGTCGGGATACCCGCAGAGCGACACGATGTCGATCGACGGGTCGGCGAGCATCTCGGCCAGGTCCCGGTGCACCACGATCCGGCCCTTGTGCCTCGCGCTCAGCTCCGCGGCGTCGAGCGGCCGCGCCGAGCACACGGCCGTGACCTGGGCGCGCCCCGTCGCGTTGATCGCGTCGATGTGCGCGGTGGCCACCCAGCCGTACCCGAGAATGCCGACGTTGTGTTTCTGCACGGTAACGTTGTATCTCTTTTCGCCGACGGATTTCCATGACTCCTGCGCTCACGGCCCGGACGATGCCTCGCCTGCTCGCTGAACTCGATCCGGGGTTTCGTCCCGCCGCGCTGTTCCACCGCGCCTTCGACGCCGCCGTGGCCGAATCGTCCGGCAGCCCCGTGCGGATCGCGATCGAGCAAGCCGACGGATCGATCAACGTCTTCCGCACGGGCGCGCTGCCGGCCGCCCACCCCGACGCGGCCGCGAACGTCCTGAACCTCGAGCGCCAGGTGAAGTTCCTGCTGTGGTCGCGCGGCGGGCACCGGGTGTACGTGGACGCGGCCGCCGATCTCGTCGCCGCGCTGCAGCGTCACTATGCCGAGACCGAGACCGGCGCGTTCGATCGGCAGATCATGGGCGAGCGGATCTACGAGCGGCCGTTCGAGATCCTGGCCGCGCCTGGCAGCGACTTCCCGGCGGAACGGCACTTCTCGGTCGCGCTCGGACACCATCTCGAGGGGTGCCGCATCGGCTTCGATCTCGGGGCGAGCGACCGAAAGGCCGCCGCGGTCGTGGACGGGCAGGTGGTCTTCAGCGAGGAGATCGACTGGAACCCGGTGCCGCAGGCGGATCCGCACTGGCACTTCGGCGAGATCATGGACTCGCTCACGCGCGCGGCCGCGCACCTGCCGCGCGTGGACGCGATCGGCGGCAGCTCGGCCGGCGTGTTCGTCAACAACCAGGTGAAGGTCGCCACCTTGTTCCGTGGCGTGCCGCCGGACGTGTTCCAGCGCCGGGCGAAGGGGATCTTCCTCGAGGTCAAACGCGCGTGGCGGGACATCCCGTTCGAGGTGGTCAACGACGGCGAGGTCACGGCGCTCGCCGGATCGATGGCGCTCGGCGACAACGCCGTGCTCGGCATCGCCCTCGGATCCAGCCAGGCGGCCGGCTACGTGACGCCCGACGGCAACATCACCTCCTGGCTGAACGAGCTGGCGTTCGCGCCGATCGACTATCGTCCGCAGGCGCCAATCGATGAGTGGTCGAAGGATCGAGGCTGCGGCGTGCAGTACTTCTCGCAGCAGGCCGTCGGCCGCCTCCTGCCGGCGGCCGGCATCACGGTGCCGTCCGACATGCCGCTGCCGGTGCAGCTCAAGGAAGTGCAGCGGCTGATGTCGGCCGGCGACCAGCGCGCCGCGGCGATCTATCGCACGCTCGGCGCCTATCTCGGCTACGGCGTCGCGCACTACGCGAGGTTCTACACCCTGCGCCACGTGCTCGTGCTCGGCCGGGTGACGACGGGCGTGGGCGGCGATGTGATGCTGGAGACGGCTCGGCAGGTGCTCGCCGCCGAGTTCCCGGATCTCGCCGGCGCGATCACGCTGCACATGCCCGACGAAACGAGCAAGCGGCACGGCCAGGCGATCGCCGCCGCGAGCCTTCCCGCGCTGACCCCATGAACCCCTACGAGCAGTACATCAGCACGCTGGCGAGCCTGCAGCGGGAGGCGCGCGAGTACCCGCTCGGCGCATTCCCGCCGTACCCGCGGCCGGCGCCTTCCCCCGACGCGCCGGTCGCGCTGATCTTCTCTCCTCACCCGGACGACGAGGTGATCGTCGGAGGATGGGCGCTCAGGCTCCTCCGCGAGAAGCGCTGGCGCGTGGTCAACGTCGCGGTGACGCACGGCAGCAACGTCCAGCGTCAGCCGGAGCGGTGGGCCGAGCTGTCGGCATGTTGCGGCTGCATCGGATTCGATCTCGTCACGACGGCGCCGCGCGGCCTCGAGGGCATCAACCCGAAGGCGCGCGCGAGCGATCCTGACGGCTGGACGACGAAGGTGGAGACGGTGCGCGCGCTCCTCGACACGTGGCAGCCGGCCGCGATCTTCTATCCGCACGAGAGCGATTGGAACTCGACGCACGTCGGCACGCACTGGCTCGTGAAGGACGCGCTCGCGTCCCTGCCGGCGGCGTTCACGTGCGCGGCGATCGAGACGGAGTACTGGGCGCAGATGCCGGCGCCCAACGTGCTCGTCGAATGCCCGGCGCAGGATCTGGCGTCGCTCGTCACGGCGCTCACGTTCCATGTCGGCGAAGTCCGGCGCAATCCCTACCACCTGACGCTGCCGGCCTGGATGATGGACAACGTCCGGCGGGGCGGCGAGTGGGTCGGCGGGCAGGGGCAGGCGGCGCCGGCGTTCCTGTTCGGCACGCTCTATCGCGTGGGCCGGTGGCGGAATCGACGGTTCGAGCCGGTCGCGGTGCCGGCGCCGTTCCTCTCGGCGGCCGATGACCCCTCGGCGCCGCTCGCCTGAGGGGCAGCGGCCTGCCGGTCGATTCCGTGGGCTGCCCGTTCCTCCCGGCAGGCAACTTGTGACAGAATCGCGGCACTCTCCGAGGAGGCCCCGTATGAGGCGTTGGATCGTGGTGGCGATGGCGTGTGTCGTGGCCGTCGCCGTGGCCGAAGCGCAGGACCGGCCGCTGAACCAGCCGCCTCCCGGGTTCACAGCGCTCTTCAACGGCCGAGACCTGTCGGGCTGGCGCGGCCGCAAACCCAATTTCAATCCCGCGGACGAGCAGCGCACGCTCACGAAGGCCGAGGTGGCGGCGCTGCAGGTCCTGTGGAATGCCGAGCGCGATCAGCACTGGCGCGTGGACACGGCCAAGGCGGAGATCGTCTCCGACGGCAACAGCCCGCACCTGGCGACCGTGGCCGACTACGGCGACTTCGAGTTGTGGGTGGACTGGCTGATGGTCAGCCCCAATGGCGACTCCGGCATCTACCTGCGCGGCTACCCCCAGGTGCAGATCTGGGATCCCTCCAATCCGCGTGAGCAGCGGAATGGCGCCGACAAGGGGTCCGGGGCGCTCTGGAACAACAACCCCGACAACCCGGGACGGTTCCCGCTCGTGAAGGCCGACAAGCCCATCGGACAGTGGAACACGCTGCGGGTCCTGATGGTCGGCCAGAAGGTGTCGATCTGGCTCAACGGCCAGCAGACGGTCAACGAGCAAGTGATGGACAACTACTTCGATCCGAACACGCCGCACACGCGCCCGCTCGTCGCCAAGGGGCCGATCGAGCTGCAGACGCACGGGTCGGAGATGCGATTCCGCAACGTTTTCGTTCGAGAGATCCCGGCGTCGAGCGCCGGAACGGCTCGGTAGGGCACGTATTCCGAACACGGGGGACATGGTCATGGCTGGCATTTCGAGACGTGAGTTCATCGGCAAGACAGGGAGCGCCTCCGCGGCGCTGGCGTTCATGGCGGCCAACGGCATCAAGCTCGCGGCAAACCCGCTCGGGATTCCGATCGGCAGCCAGACCTACCCGCACCGCGCGCGCATCGTGGCTGGCGAGTTCGCCGCGCTGCTCAAGGACATGAAGTCGATCGGCATCGAGCAGATCGAGCTGTGCGATCCGTTCAACTACAAGGAGTTCGCCTCGCTCGCCGACGGCAAGACCGCCCGAAAGATGCTCGACGACGCAGGCATCAAGGCGATCAGTTGTCACGTCGGCATCGGCATCTACCGCAAGCAGCACAAGGAGGTGCTGAACTGGGCGCAGGCGGTCGGGCTGACCCAGCTCTCGACGGCGGATCTCGGCGGCACGACGAAGGACGGCCGTTCCCGGTTGTCGGGCGGGCTGACGACCGCCGACTGGATCAAGGAAGCGGCCGACGAGTACAACGCCATCGCGAAGGTCTCGAAAGCCGCGGGCTTCGCGACCGTGCTGCACAACGAGGGCTTCTGCAACTCGCGGACGGCCGACGGGCGGCTGACTTATCCGATCCTCGTCGAGGCGCTCGATCCCGCGCTCGTCGGGATGCAGTTCCAGATGTCGTCGATGAGCTCGGTCGGCAATCCGATCACGTACTTCACGATCTATCCCGGGCGCTTCTGGTCGGCGCACATGCAGGGCGTGAACGCGACGGCCGGCATGCGCGCGACGATGCCGCCGCCGCTGCCGGACAAGACGGCGGCGCCGGCAGGCCGTGGGGGCGGTGGTGGTGCCGCTCGTGGTGCTGCGCCGGCTGGCGGCGGCGCCCCGGCTCCGGCGGCGGGTGCGCCGATGGCCGGCGGTGCGGCGGCGGCCGGCGGCCGCGCCGGCGGTCAGGGCGGTGGCGGCGGGCTCGCGGTCGGCGAGGACACGGTGGACTGGCCGAGGGTGTTCGAGGCGGCGAAGATCGGCGGCCTGCGGAACTTCTTCGTCGAGCAGGCGTGGGACCTGACCGTCAAGAGCGTCGCGTACTTGAAGACGCTGTCGTAGACGTCCGGTTGACTCGTGGAGTCGTGAGCCCTGGGGCATGAGTCATGAGGGATCCCGCCTGAGCGCGTGCTCGAGGCGAATCCCCGTGACTCACCGCCCACGACTCGCAGCTCGCGACGAGACGGCCTGATTCTCGAACGAGAGGTGCCTGTGTCCGGAGTGTCTCGACGCCAGTTCCTTCACGCCGCCGGCAGCGCCTCGGCGGCGCTCGCGTTCATGGCGGCCCATCGCATCACGCTGCAGGCGAACCCGCTCGGGCTGCCGATCGGCAGCCAGATGTGGCCGCACCGGGCGCGGATTGGCGAGAGCGGGTACGCTGGGCTCGCGGCCGTCCTCGGGGACATGAAGGCCATCGGCATCGAGACGGTCGAGCTCATCTCGCCGAGCGGCGAATTCAAGGCGCTCACCGACGGCAAGGAAGTCCGCAAGATTCTCGACGGTCACGGCATCAAGAGCCCGAGCGCGCACTTCCGCGGCGTCAAGACGAACCTGCCGGCGCTCATCGATTGGGCGCACCAGATCGGCATGACGCACATGAGCATGGCGAGCATGGGCGGCCAGACCATCAACGGCGTGACCACGCTCGAGACCGTCAAGCGGACCTGCGAGGAGTTCAACGCGCTCGGCGCGGTCGCCAAGAAGGCCGGGCTGCAGATGATGACGCACAACGAAGGGTTCGAGAACTCGCGGCTGGCCGACGGACGCCTGACCTACCCGGTGCTGCTCGAGCACCTCGATCCCGATCTGATGAAGATGCAGTTCCAGATGTCGTCGATGACGACGATCGGCGATCCGGTGATGTACTTCACGATGTATCCCGGCCGGTTCGCCTCGGCGCACCTGCAGGGCGTGAACGCCGCGGCGGGCGTGGCGCCGCCTTCGCGCGGGACGCTGACCACGAAGCCCAATCCTGGCGACGCGGCCGGCCGCGGCGGTGGCGCGGGCGGGGGGCAGCAGGGGCTGGCGGTCGGCGAGGACGGCGTCGACTGGGTGAAGGTGTTCCAGGCCGCGAAGATCGGCGGCCTCCAGAACTTCTTCGTCGAGCAGAGCTGGGAGCTGACCGTGAAGAGCGTCGCGTACCTCAAGACGCTGTCGTAGACGCCTGCGGGACAGCGCGATGGTGCGCGCTGAGTCGTGCGTGGCACGCCCATCCCCAAGGCTCCACGCACCCTTCACAACGGGCGACGACTGCTTCGCACGTTCGCCGACACGGGCTGGAACAGCCTGAGAGCCCGAGGAGAAGACGAGAATGTCGTTGACCCGCCGATCGTTTCTTCGGGCCGCTGCCGTTGGCGCCGCGGCCGGCGCCGTCGTACGATCCGGCGGGCTGTCGGCGTCGCCCTACAACTGGCCGATCGGATGTCAGACCTTTCCGTACGGCAAGCAGATCGATCAGGACTTCCCGGGGACGATGAAGATGCTGGCGTCGGCGGGCATCCAGTCGATCGAGCTGTGCTCGCCGTGGTACTCGGAGCACGATTTCGGGTTCGGCAGCTTGAACCGGATCAGCGCGGCCGAGTTCAAGCGCGTGATCGGCGACGCCGGCCTGATCTGCATCAGCTCGCACGTGGACATGACCGAGCTGCGCGGCGAGAAGCTGCCGCGGCTGATCGCGTGGGCGGCCGAGCGCGGGCTCACCCAGATTCTCGTGCCGAGCCTCGACGGCCCGCGCAACCCGACGATGGATCAGGTCAAGGCGCTCGCCGACGAGTACAACCGCATCGCGGCCGTGACGAAGCGGGCGGGCCTGCAGCAGGGGCTCCACCACGAGGGCTTCGAGAACTCGATGGTCGAGGGACGGCGCGTCTTCGACGTCCTGTTCGAGCTGCTCGATCCCGCGCTCGTGAAGTTCCAGTTCCAGATGTCGACGATCACGAGCGGGATGGTGGCCGACGACTACTTCACGAAGCACCCCGGCCGGTTCATCTCGATGCACCTGCAGGACGTGGACCTCAGCGCGCCCGCTGCTCCGCCGCCGCCCGCCGGCGCCGCTGGCGCGGGGCGTGGCCGGGGCGGCCAGCGCCCCACGCGGCCCATCGGGCAGGGGAGCATCGACTGGGTGAAGACTTTCAGGGCCGCGAAGATCGGCGGCGTCGAGAACTACTTCATCGAGATGAACGAAGCGCTCATGAAGGCGAGCGTGCCGTACCTGCGGCAGCTCCAGGTGTGAGGGACCCATGGCTCAGATGACACGACGCACGTTTCTCGAGAAGACCAGCGCCGGCACCGCCGCGGCCGGCGTGCTGGCGGCGGCCGGCGTCCGGCTGCACGCCGATCCGCTCGGCATCCCGATCGGCAGCCAGACCTATCCGGAACGGCAGCGGATCGCCGAGGGTAAGTTCGTCGAGGTGCTCAAGGGCATGTACGACGCCGGCATCCGACAGATCGAGCTGTGCTCGCCCAACAGCTACGCGCAGTTCAAGAGCCTGGCCGACGGCAAAGCGACGAAGAAGGTCATCGAGGACGCGGGGCTGAGGGCGGTCAGCTCGCACGTCGGCATGGCGGAGCTGCGCACCGCGCTGCCGCAGGCGATCGAATGGGCGCAGAGCCTTGGCCTGACCCAGATCGGCACGGCCAGCCTCGGCGGCGTCGTCAGCGGCCACACGTCGCTCAACCAGTTGCGGTACGCGGCGGAGGAATACAACAAGATGGCGTCGGTCGTGAAGCGGGCCGGCCTGCAGATGTTCCTGCACAACGAGGGCTTGGAGAACTCGCGCCTCGAGGATGGCCGGCTCACGTATCCGGTGCTGCTCGAGTACCTCGACCCTGAGCTCGTGAAGATGCAGTTCCAGATGTCGTCGATGCGCGTCATCGGCAACCCGATCGTCTACTTCACGAACCACCCCGGGCGGTTCATCTCGGCGCACGTCCACGGCGTGAACCTCGACACGCCGGTCGCGCCGTACGCCGGCATGCCGCTGCCGATCAAGCAGACGGCGCCCGCGGCCGGCCGTGGGCGCGGACCCGCGGTGCCGGGCATCGCGATCGGCGACGACAGCGTGGACTGGCCGAAGGTGTTCGAAGCGATGAAGATCGGCGGCGTGAAGAACTATTTCATCGAGCAGGAGCAGGCGAACGGCTGGGACGCGATGGTGAAGGGCGCGGCGTACCTGAAGACGCTCACCGTCTGACGCGAAAGCGCGAATCGGGTGTCGGCAGGGCCTGCCGACACCCAATTCGTGGCCGTTCGCGCTACAGCGCCCGCACGCGGACGTTGCGGTGCTTGATGTAGCCGGCGAAGCCGCCCGACTCGCCGGCCGGGGGCGTCTGGAACCAGATGGGCGCGGCGTCCTTCCACGACGCTTCAGCCGGATCGGTCGGGTCGTCCGTCACGTCGGTGATCTGCACGTCGTTGAGCCAGACCTGCAGCCGCGTTCCCTGGAAGCGGATCCGGATCTTGTTCCAGTCGTTCACCTTGCGCAGCTTCGCGAACTGATCGCAGTCCTGGAGGTACACGTGGTTCCGGCCGCCGCAGTCGCCGGTCGACAGCCAGTCCACGTTGCCGCGGATGGCTTCGGGAAGCTGCCGGTGGACGACCACGCCGATGTACTCGCCGGCCTCGCGCCGGCCGAGGTTCAACTGGTAGCCGTTGCGGAAGTAGATGCCGCTGTTGAACGTGCACGGCCGGTCCTCGCTGAGGTTCTCCTGCTTCGGCCCCAGCTTCGGCGTGCACCGCGTGCCGGACTCGGCCAGCATGAACTCCGTCTCGAACTCGAAGTCCTTGTAGCTGTCCTTGGTGGCGAGGCTCCCGCTGCGCTGGCCTTCGGCGGGCGCGGTGCTGGTGATCACCCCGGTCTCGACTTTCCAGCCGCGGTCGGTCGGGTTGGCCGACGGCGGAGCGGTCGGCGCCGGCGCACCGCGCCGGCCGCCGCCACCGCCGGCGAGGATCGTGAACTGGCTCAGGTCCTTGCCGTCGAACAGGACCTTCCACTGGCCGGCTTGCGCCGAAAGCGATGGACCGGCGGCGAGCGTCGCGGCGGCCACCGCCGCCGCGAACATGGGAAGACGGAACGTGCGCATGGGGCTCCTCGGGCGAAGGGGATGACGCGTCAGAGCGTGCGAACGCGGATGTTCCGGAACTTCGCCGTCACACCCGGCGTGTAGGGCATCTGGAACGTGATCGGCTGCGCCACGCGCCAGTCGGCCTCCGACTCGAGCGTGGACTTGTCGGTGACGTCCACGATCTTCGTGCCGTTGAGCCAGGCCTGGTGGTGATCGCCTTTCACCGCGATGCGCAGCGTGTTCCAGTCCTGGCGCTTTCGCAGGTTCGGGAACGCCTTGTCGCCGTGGCTCAGCCAGAGGATGTTGCCGCGGATGGCCTTCGGATCCACGCGGTGGATGACGAGGCCGATGTACTCGCCGCCTTCGCGCCGGCCGATGTTCATCTGGTAGCCGCTCCGGTAGCTGACGCCGCTGTTGCCGACGCAGCCCGGATCGCTCAGGTTCTCTTCTTTCGGCCCGAGCTCCTCCGAGCACTTGCCGGCCACCTCGCCGAGCACGAAGTCGAATTCCAGCTCGAAGTCGGAGTACTTCTCGACGGTCGTGAGCGCACCGGCGCGCTCGCCGGGCTTCGCCTCGCCGCCGATGATCACACCGTCGACAACGTGCCATCCCGGCGGGGCGTCGGCAGCAGGCGGCGGGGCGCCGGCGCGGCCGCGGCCGGCCGGAATAGTGAAGTTCGTCAGGTCCTTGCCATTGAAGAGCTGCTTCCACGGGCCGGGAGCTCCGGACTGGGCCGTGAGCGTACCGGGCAGCGCGAGCGCGGCCGAGAGCACGAGCGTTGACACACCAAGACGGCTGAGATGACGCGGCATTGCGGGTCCTCGTTCGGTTTCGATGGGCCGGCATGCCCCGGCCCCGGGCGGTGATGTGCTGGCTAGCATAGCAAACAAGGGAACAGACAAGGGCAAAGGGCAGAGGGCAAAGGGCAAAGGGAGGGAAAAGGAGAAGAACAGGGGAAAGGGAAAGGGCAAAGGGAAAAGGGAAGCGCGCGCCTGAGTAGAATGGCGCGCACGGTCCATGGCGTCAGGTGTTGATGAACGCGTCGGCGTGTTGCCCGGCGATTCGGGCGCGTTGCCTTCATGGGATGTCGCCGACCTGCCGGCGCCGCCGCCGTTCACGCCCCGCAACCTGTTCAGCGTCATCGGTCCGGGCGCCGTCATGGCCGCCACGTCGATTGGCGGCGGCGAGTGGCTGGTCGGGCCCGCGGCCGCGGTCAAGTACTCCTCCGCCATCTTCCTGATCGCGACGGCCGCGATCGTCCTGCAGGTGCTCTTCAACCTGGAGGCGGTGCGCTACACGCTCTACACGGGCGAGCCGATCTACGGCGGCTTCATGCGGTTGAAGCCAGGGCCCCGCTTCTGGGCCGCCTTCTACTCGCTGCTCGGGTTCTTCCAGCTCGGCTGGCCGGCGCTCGCCGGCAGCGCCGCCGCGACCCTCCTCGGCGCGTGGATGGGCCGCATGCCGGGCGCGCCCGACGCCGCCACCCAGATCTGGATCGCGACGGGGCTCGTCGGGCTCGTCGTGCTGGTCCTGTCGTTCGGCGGCACGATCGAGCGCATGCTCGAGTACTTCGCGTGGACCATGCTGGCCGTCGTCTTCGCGTTCCTGGTCGTGGTGAACGTCGCCTTCGTGCCGGCCGCGCACTGGGCGCGGACGTTCGCCGGCTTCTTCTCGATGTCGGGCCTGACGCATCCGATCGACTGGTCGCTCATCGGCGCGCTGGCCGCCACCGCCGGATCGGGCGGCTTGGGCAACCTGACGGTCACCAACTGGGTCCGCGACAAGGGCTTCGGCATGGGCGCGCTCGTCGGCGCGATTCCGAGCGCCGTCGGCGGTCATGCCATCGCGCTCTCCCATGTCGGCACCGTGTTCCCGGCGACGCCGGAGAACCTGTCGCGCTGGCGCGAGTGGATGCGGTACGTGCACGCGGATCAGATCTGGGTCTGGGGCCTCTTCTGCTTCCTCGGCATGTTCCTGAACGTGAACTTGGCGACCGCGATCGTGCCGCAAGGTACCGATTTGCAGGGGCTGGCGGCGGGCGCGTATCAGGCGGAGTACCTGGCGAGGATCTGGCCGGGCTTCTGGTTCCTCACGCTCTTCAATGGATTCTGGATCCTCTTCAAGACGCAGCTCGGGAACACCGACATCCTCGTCCGCGCGGTGACGGACGCGACGTGGATGGCGAGCGGGCGCGCCCGACAGTCGCGCTGGGCATTCGCGCGATCTACTACGGCGTGCTCCTGGCCTTCTCGGTCTGGGGCATGGTCGCGCTGCGGTCGGCGTCGCCGTTCCAGATGTTCAAGCTGCTGGCGAACATGGCGGGCCTGGTGATGGTCATCGCCGGCACGCAGATCCTGATCGTCAACCGCCGGTTCCTGCCGAAGGCCGTGCGGGCGTCGGGCTGGCGCGAAGCCGGGCTCGTGCTGTGCGTGGTCTTCTACGCGGTGTTCTCGTTCTTCGTGGTCAGGGACGCGATCGGCAGCCTCTTCTGACGTGGCGCGCGGTCACGGGCGGCAGGCACACGATCGCACGATCGCGCGGCGACGTGACGCGCCGCGCATCACCGGCTCGTCGCCTCGGCGCGGGGCGCTCCCAGCTCATCCCGCATGTACTGCCGGATGATGTCGTCGAAGTCCGAGTCGGCGCGGAATCCGAGGCCGAGGGCGCGCGAGGCGTTCAGCGTGCCGGGCCAGGTCGCGGCGATCCGGCAGATCGCCGGATCCTCCTTCCACTCGACACGCTGCCCGACCTCGCGGCCGGCCACGCGCTCGAGCGCGTCGGCCATCTCCCGCACCGACACCGACAGGCCCGGCACGTTCACGATGCGGCTCGTGCCGAACGCCTCGGCCGCCAGCTCGTGCGCGTGGATGAAGGCGTCGACGACCGTCGGCGGCGAGAGCACCCACATCACCGTCTCGGGCGGCACCGGGCAGACCGACGGCTGGCCGTTCAGAGGCTCGCGGATGATGCCGCTCGCGAAGCTCGAGGCCGCGGCGTTCGGCTTGCCGGGCCGCACCACGATCGTCGGCAGCCGCAGCGAGCGACCATCGACCAGACCGCGTCGCGAGTAGTCGTCGAGCAGCAGCTCCGCCATCGCCTTCTGCGTGCCGTACGACGTCTGAGGGTTGGGAGCCGTGGCCTCGCTGGCGCCTTCGGCCAGTGCCCCACCGTAGACGGCGACCGAGCTCGTGAACACGAGCCGCGGTCGATGACCGAGCAGGCCGCAGCGATCGAACAGACGCCGCGACGCATCGAGATTCACCCGCAACCCGAGATCGAGATCGGCTTCGGCCTGCCCGCTGACGACGGCCGCCAGATGAAAGATCGACGTCGTGTCGCGGTCGATCACGCGGTCGAGCGTCGCCGGATCGGCGAGGTCGCCGGCCACGTGGCGGATCCGCGGATCGCTCAGCGGGCTCGTGCCGACGTCGACGAGCGTCAGTTGCTCGATGCGTTCCTGCCCACCTCGTGCGCCGCGCAGCGTGCCGCGCTCGAGCAGCGCCTTCGCCAGCCGCTGTCCCAGAAACCCCGCGCCCCCGGTGATGACGACGTGCATGGCCGTGGATTATCGCATCGGGCGGCCGGAAGCTCTTGGGAGCGCGCTAATTGAGCACCGTCCAGTCCCCCCATTCCTTCGCTTCGTAGACGGCGGCCGTCATGCCGGTGCCCCACGTGCCGGGCACGAGGTAGGTTTCCAGCTCGGTCGCCAGCGCCCTCACGGGCGGGGTGAACGTCGACTTGAGGACGTCCGAGTCCGCGCCCTTCGGCCAGTACTTGTCGCGCGACGCCTTCGTGAGCGCGATGACGGTGATGTAGTCGGAGGGCGAGGCGCCTCGGACCGGCTTGTAGTAGAGCAGGCGGAGGTCCGGCTGCAGGTTGCCCACCGCCGGGTGGAGCTTCGCGCCGATGAACGTGTCGAACGCTGCCACGCGCTCGGGCGCACCTTGATGTGGTGATTACCGAGGACGTCGACGGAAGGCAGCGGGGCGCCGATGTTCTCGGGATGCACGAGGTGGTACTCGTTGTAGGTGCCAGGCCCCTTTGAATACGCTGCGAGCGCCGTGCGCGGATCGCCGGCCTGGCTCATGACGGCGGCGCGGAACGGGACGTCGCCCGACGCGGCTTCGTAGCTCTTGTGCCGCGCGATCGTGTCGGTGATCCAGACCAGCAGGTACTGACCCTGGCGCGGCCCGCGATCCTTCTTGACGAGGTGCAGCGACATGCCCGGCGCCGCCTTCGCCCAGGCGGGCGCAAGCTCGGTCGTGACCTGCCGCTCGAAGGCCGCGAGGTCCGCCTCGGGTTTGAGGTCGGGCGTGAGAAACACCATGACTTCGCCGAGCTTCAACGTTTGAGCCGCGGCCGGCACCGCAAACGCGGCGATGAGGGCGGCGGTCGTCAGGAGCAGAACTTGGAGACGCATTGGACACTCCGATCAGGCGTGGCCGCGCGGGAGATCGGCATGTCATCGGACCTCAATCTCGATGGCCCGATGCTCGATCGGGCCGGTGTTCCGATGGGCCCGATGCTCCGATGCCGATGTCCCGATGACCCGATACCCCGATGATCCGATGTTCGGAGTAGGATGTTACACCGCTCTTCCTTGCGTATTGGAGCCGGCAGACCGGCGGAGATCTCTATGAAGCGAGTCGTCCCTTACTTCCTGTTCCTGATGGCGGTCAGCGTGGGCGTGGGCGTCCGCGGCCAGCAGAGCGCCGACAAGACGTTGAGCGCCCTCAAGGTCGCCCCGGGGCTCGAGGCCAAGCTCTTCGCGTCCGAGCCGATGATCACCAACCCGACCGACATGACGATCGACGAACGCGGTCGCGTCTGGGTCCTCGAAGGCCAGAACTACCGCCGCAAGGCGCGCAATCTTCCGGACCTGCGCCCCGAGGGCGACCGCATCGTGATCCTCGAGGACACGAACCAGGACGGCACGGCCGACAACGCGAAGGTGTTCGATCAGAGCCCCGACATCCGCGTGCCCCTCGGCATCGCGGTGCTGGGCGACAAGGTCTACGTCTCGCAGTCTCCCGATATCATCGTCTACACGAAGGACAAGGACGACAAGATCCTGAGCAAGGAAGTGCTGCTGACCGGGTTCGCCGGCATCGACCACGACCACGGCCTGCACGCGGTCGTCTTCGGTCCCGACGGCAAGTACTACTTCAACCAGGGCAACACCGGCATGGACGTCACCGACCGATCGGGCCGGCACGTCCAGACGCAGGGCACCGGCGCCAACACGCGTCCGACCCCCGGCTACTACGAAGGCGTCGTGATGCGGATGAACCCCGACGGCACGAACCTCGAGGTGCTCGGCCAGAACTTCCGAAATCCGTACGAGGTGGCCGTCGACTCGTTCGGCAACGTCTGGCAGACCGACAACGACGATGACGGGAACGCGCAGACGCGGCTCATGTACAACATGGAAGGCGGCAACTACGGCTTCCGCGGGCCGCTGAACCGCACCTGGACCGAAGATCGGAGCACGCACTGGCACCAGGAGCTGCCTGGTGTGGCGCCCAATGTCTACCGGATCGGCGCCGGGTCGCCGTGCGGGCTGCTCGTGTACGAGGGGACGCTGCTGCCGTCGAAGTACCGGCATCAGCTCTTCCATGCCGATGCCGGACCGCGGCGTCTCGCGATGTACCCGACGGACGTCGTGGGCGCGGGCTTCGTCGCCGGCGTCGAGGAAGTGCTGACCGGCGGCGACGACACGTGGATGCGCCCGTCCGACGTCGCCGTGGCGCCCGACGGCGCGGTGTTCGTCGCGGACTGGTACGACCCGGGCGTCGGCGGTCACCAGATGGGCGACCCCGAGGGCAAGATGGGGCGCGTCTACCGGCTCGCGCCGACGGGCAACAAGCCGGCGGTGCCGGCGCTGAACCTCTCGACGCCGGCCGGGTTGCGCGAAGCGTTCAGCTCGCCGAACCAGTCACGTTTCTACCTCGCCTATCAGGCGATCAAGTCGCAGGGGCAGGGAGCGGTGTCGCTCCTGCAGAGCCTGTGGAAACAGAACGATCCGGTCGTGAAGGCGCGGGCGCTGTGGCTGCTCGGCTCGCTCGGCCCGGCTGGAAACGGCGCGCTGAAGGAGGCGTTGAGCCATCGCGAGCCGCGCTTCCGCGTCCTCGCGCTGCGTGTCGCGCACGCCAACGGTGCCGACATGCTCGCGTTCTCGAAGCCGGTGCTGCGCGATCCGTCGCCGGCCGTGCGCCGCGAGGTGGCGTTGATGCTGCGCGACGCGAGCCCCTCGTTGATGCTGCCGCCGTACGCCTATCCGGAGCAGGTCACGCCGTCCAAGGAGTGGCTCGACGCGATGGTCGAGCTGGCCGGACAGTTCGACGGCACGGATCGCTGGTATCTCGAAGCGTTCAACATCGCCGCCCGTGGCCGCGAGGATGCGCTGTACGCGCGGCTCACGCAGCAGTACCCCGGCAAGACGGCCGCGCAGTTCGGCCAGCTCGTCTGGGGCATGCGTCCGAAGACCGCGGTGCCGGACCTGATCGCCACGATGAACAGCACGTCCGCGCCGGTGGCCGATCGGCAGGCCGCCATCGACACGCTCGGCCAGATGCAGTGGCCGGAGGCGGCTCGCGCCATCGAGTCGTTCATCGTCGCGGCGAACTCGCCGGCGCCGCTGGCCGAGCGCGCGTTCGCGGCCTACAGCCATCAACTGTTCAGTTGGTGGATGGACGCGCGCAAAGCGCCGGCCTTCGCGTCGGTCGTGCGCAAGGGCCTCACGCTGCCGGGCGCTCAGGCCACGGCGGTGACGCTCGCCGATCCGGCGCTCGATCAGCAGTTCCTGCCGGATCTGATGGCGCTCGCCAAGTCCGACGCGGCGGCGCCCGCGCGCGCGGCGGCCGTCGAAGCGATCGCCGGCACGAAGGATCCGAAGTACGTCGCGGACCTGAAGAGCCTGGCCGACAGCGGCCCGGCGCCGGTCCGTTCGGCCGCCATTCGCGTGATCAGCACGCTCAACGCCGCGGCCGAAGTGAGCTGGGCGCAGCAGCTCATCCAGAGCGACGCGCCGAACGAGGTCCGCACCGAAGCGTTGCGGCTGCTGGCCAAGACGGTGCCGGGCCTGAACGCGATCCTCGACCTCGCGGAAGCCGGAAAGCTGCCGACCGAGCTGACGGCGCTCGCGCGCAACCTGACCAACTACGCCACGCCGCCGCCGGCGAGCGGCCGGGCGCTCGGCCCCGCGCAGTTGCGCACCGCGCGGACGACCATGCCGAGCGATCCCGCGTACGTGGCGGTGCGGCAGCGGGCGGCCAAGGTGATTCCGCTGCCGGCGTCCGGCGTCGTGCCGACCGCGTTCGAGCTCGACCTGAGCTATGCCGGCCGGCCGGCCGAAGGGCGCAAAGTGTACGAGAACGAAGCCGGCTGCGCCGCGTGCCACAACCTCGGTAGCGGTCCGGAGAAGATCGGGCCGGACCTGTCGCACATCGGGTCGAAGTACGGCAAGCAGGCGATGCTCGACAGCATCATCAATCCGAGCGATGCCATCGGCGTCGAGTACCAGACGGTGACCATCACGCTGAAGAACGGCGAGCAGCTCACCGGCATCGTCAAGGGCGAGACGGCGGACACGGTGTCGCTGCAGGTCGGTGCCGAGGCGCCGCGCCAACTGCGCGCGGCCGACATCGCGTCCCGCCAGGCCGTGCGCATCTCGCCGATGCCTGAAGGCCTGCTGAGCGGCCTGTCGCATCAGCAGATCGCGGACCTGCTGGAGTTCCTGAACTCGATGAAGTGAGAAGGGCGGCTGACGGCTCAGGGCTTGCGGCTTACGGCGCTCAGCCGTAAGCCGCTCTCTCTAAGTCGTAAGCCTCGAGCCGTCAGCCTTACTTGACTTGCGAGTAGTCCGTCGGCTCGAGCCACAGGCGCTCGACCTTCGACGTGATCGGGCCGTTCGCCTCGGACTCGGCCTTCGCCTTGACCCATTCCGGATCGGCCTGGAACGCCGCCCAGAACTTGTCGGCTGCCGCGCGGCTGTCGTGCTGCAGCACGTAGATCAGCGTGTTGCCTTTGAGCGACCCTTCGGTCGGCGTCAGGTACGCGACGCCGGACTGGCCGTGCTTGGCGAAGAGGCGCAGCGTGTGGTTCCGGAATCGCGCGTTGATGTTCTCCCACTTGCCGGGTGCGGCCGTGTAGGTGCGCAGCTCCCAGACGTGATTGCCCTGAGCCTGCACCGTGGGCGCGGCGTCTCCGATGATGCCGCGCGCGGTGAACCCAGCTCCGAACGCGAGCACGATCCCCGCGGCCCCGATCGCCTGTCGAATCGACATGGATGCCTCCTGAATGGAACCCGTCGCACCCGCGTGCGTCGAGTGACGGCTAGGATGGGCGATCGTGGCCGGCTTGGCAAGTCGGCGTCTCGTGCGGCCTGCTCTTCGAGCCGGCTCTTGGTCGTACCGAGAAAGCAGACGAGAATAGGCGCCATGCGCATCTCCTCTCGTCTCTGGCTCCTCGTGATGATGGTGACGGCGATGGGCGTCGGTGCGGCGCGATGCGGCCGGCCCGAGCCGGCCCCGGTGGCGGGCTCGGCGCCCGCGCGTGGCGCGGAGGCCGGGGGCTGGTTCAGCGGCGTGCCGATGCACCGCGCGGTCGTGCGCTCGACGCACGGCATGGTCGCGACCAGCCAGCCGCTCGCCTCGCAGGTCGGCCTCGAGATCCTCGAGCACGGCGGCAATGCCGTCGACGCCGCGATCGCCGTGGCGGCCATGCTCAACGTGACCGAGCCGAGCATGACGGGCGTCGGCGGCGACGCGTTCGCGATGGTCTACTGGGCGAAGACCCAGAAGCTCGAGGCGCTCAACTCGAGCGGCCGGGCGCCGCGCGCGCTCACGCTCGATCACTTCCGCGAGAAGAACATGACCGCCATGCCGCTCAAGGGCATGGAGGTGATCACGACGCCAGGCGCCGTGGACGGCTGGATCACGCTGCTCGAGAAATACGGGACGAAGCGGCTGCCCGAGCTGTTGGCGCCGGCGATCGGCTACGCCGAGCAGGGCTTCCCGGTCGCCGAGAAGATCGCCGCCGACTGGATTCCCGAGGTCGGCAAGCTCCAGGAGACCGAGGCGGCGGCGTCGACCTATCTGCTGAACGGGCAGCCGCCGGTCGCCGGCACGATCTTCGTCCAGAAAAACCTCGCGCGCACGTTGCGGACGCTCGCGGCCGGAGGCCGCGACGCCTTCTACAAAGGACCGATCGCGAAGGCGATCGTCGACTACGTCCAGCAGCACGGCGGCTATCTTTCGATGGAGGATTTCGCCGCCCAGGCGAAGTCCGCCGAGTGGGTCCAGCCGATCTCGACGACCTACAAGGGCTACACGCTGTACGAGCTGCCGCCGAACAACCAGGGGCTCACGGGGCTCATCCTCGCCAACATCCTGGAAGGCATCGATCTCCAGGCGATGAAGGGCGATCCGGTGCGCTACTACCACACGCTGATCGAGGCGACCAAGATCGCGTTCGCCGATCGCAACCGGTGGATCGCCGATCCCGCGTTCGCGAAGCTCCCGGTGGCCGAGCTGATCGCCAAGCCGTACGCAGCCGAGCGCCGGAAGCTCATCGACCCCGAGAAGGCGATCGACGTGCCGGCCCCCGGCCAGTTCAACCTGGGCGCGGATACGACCTACTTCACGATCGTGGACAAGGACCGCAACGCGGTGTCGTTCATCAACAGCCTGTTCAACGCGTTCGGCTCGGGGATCGTGGCGGGCGATACCGGCATCATGCTGCACAACCGCGGCACGGGCTTCACGCTCGAGGCGAATCATCCGAACCTGTACGCGCCCGGCAAACGGCCGTTCCACACGCTCGTGCCCGCGATGGTCTTCAAGGACGGCAAGCTCTTCATGTCGTACGGCGTGATGGGCGGTGACATCCAGACGCAAGGGCACGTGCAGGTGCTCCTGAACCTGGTCGAGCGCGGGCTCAACCTGCAGCAGGCGATCGACGCGCCGCGCGTCCGCTACATCAGCGGCAAGGGCGTGATGATGGAGCCGGAGCTCGGCGACGCAGTGATTCAGGGGCTCGTCGCGCGCGGCCACCAGCGCGTGCTGCCGCCGGAGGGCGTGGAGCACCGCACGTTCATGGGCGGCGGCCAGGCCATCGTGATCGACCCGCAGACGGGCGCGCTGTCTGGCGCGTCCGACATCCGCAAGGACGGGCTCGCGATCGGCTACTGATCGGCCGGCGCCGCCGGTCCGTGTGGTACGCTCCGCCGCGTGACCCCGCCCGGCGCGCCGGATCTGCCTCGCAAGCTGAGCTTCTTCGACGGTGCCGCGCTGCTCGTGGGCTCGGTCATCGGGTCCGGCATCTTCGTCGTGCCCAGCCTGATCGCCCAGCGCGTGCCGGAGCCCGGCATGGTGATCGCCATCTGGGTCTTCTCCGGGCTGCTCGTGCTGTGCGGGGCGCTCACGCTCGCCGAGCTCGGCACGATGCTGCCGCACTCGGGCGGGCTGTACGTCTACATGCGCGAGGCCTACGGGCCGTTCTGGGCGTACCTGTACGGCTGGACGATCATGCTCGTCGCGATCCCGAGCTCGGTCGCGGCGCTGACGAGCGCCTTCCTGCTCTACCTGAAGCTCTTCATTCCGCTGACGCTCTGGGCCGAGAAAGTGCTCGGCCTCGTCCTGCTCGTGGCGCTCGGCTTCATCAACACCCGCGGCGTCAAGCAGGGTGCGGGCGTGCAGAACCTGTTCACGATCCTCAAGGTCTCAGGGCTCGTGCTGCTGATCGGCCTCGCGATCGTCACCGGACAAGGCAGCGCGGCGAACCTGCAGCCGCTGTTTCCGCCGGCCGTATCGATTGGGCTGCTCTCGGCCGTCGGGCTGGCCATGGTTTCCACGCTCTTCGCCTACGACGGCTGGCAGTTCGTCAGCTTCGTCGCCGGCGAGATCCGGGACCCGCAGAGGAACGTGCCGCGCAGCATCGTGCTCGGCGTGCTGATCGTCATCGCCGTGTACGTGAGCGCCAACCTCGCGTACTACTTCGTGCTGGGGCCGGCGCGCATCGCCGGGTCGCAGCGCGTCGCGGCCGACGCGATGTCGGCGATGGTCGGGCCCGCCGGCGCCACGATCATCACGCTCGCCATCGTCTGCTCGACGTTCGGCGCCATCTCCGCCAACGTGCTGGCGGGGCCGCGCGTGTTCTACGCGATGGCCCGCGACGGCGTGTTCTTCCCGGCCCTGGCCGACGTGCACCCGCGGTTCCAGACGCCCGCGAACGCCATCTGGGCGCTGTCGATCTGGGCGGGCGTGCTGACGCTCACCGGCGGGTACGAGCACCTCATCACGATGTCGGGGTTCGCGAACTGGATCTTCTTCACGATGGTCGTGCTGTCGGTGATCGTGCTGCGGCGGCGGCACCCCGAGTGGGAGCGGCCCTATCGCGTCGTCGGCTACCCGTTCACGGTGATCGTGTTCGTCCTCGTGTCGTCGGTGTTCGTGCTGAACACGCTCGTCGAGGCGCCGGCGAGTTCGCTCATGGGGCTGGGACTGCTGCTCGTCGGCATCCCGTTCTACCGCCGCCAGCGTCAGTCATAGCCCTTCCGGCACCGATCTGATGGGATCGTGAGTGGGTCCGTCGGTCACCGCACCATGCCGCCGGCCGTCTGCAGCGAGTCGGCTTCGGCTGTCGCGAACGTGCCGCCGGTGCACGGGGCGCCGAACTCCGGCGTCGAGCTGGGGTTGTTCTTGAATCTCGCGATGAACTGCGGAAGCCGCGAATCGCCGGCGCCTTCGAGCACGATCTGGTGGTTCCAGGCGCTCGCCACGACCGGCGCTTCCAGTCCGGGGTACGGGCTGAGCAGCATGTAGTCGTCGGCGGCGATCGTCTTCAGGCGCAGCACGTCGTCGGCGGGCAGATCGGGCCGGTAGGTGATCCACACGGCGCCGTGTTCGAGCGCGTGCACCGCGTGCTCGTCGTGGATCGGCACGTCGTACGTTCCGCAGTTCTGCCAGACGACGTTGTGGGTGCCGCCGAGCGGCGGGCGCTCGCGATACGTGATCCGGCCGGCGAGGTGTTGGCCGCCAGGATACGTGGCGGTCGTCAGTGCGCTGGAGAGCTGGTGCTCCCTGAACGTGCAGAATCCGATCGAGGTCGCGACGACGGTCAGAAGCGCGCCGAGCGCGGCGCGCCGGATCAGGGTGCGGCGGCGGAGGGCTTTCTTGTGTTCCGTGCGGGTCTGTGCGGCCTGTTCTCGTCGTGCGCGCGCGCGTTCTCTTGCCATCGGCTCTTCGTTCCCCTTCACGCTCGCCTGCACGCCCGGCGGTTCCGGCGCCTTGGCGAGCAGCTACTATAGCGTCCGTGACGACGCCCGCGCCCGGCCGCTCCGTCATGCGCCGCTGGCTGATGACCGGTGCCGCCGCCGCGCTCCTCGGTCTGGTCTGGGTGCTGCTGACGCTCTGGAGCGGCGGCCCGCCGTCGGAGCGCTCCCAGGAAGCGGGCTTCGCCCGCGACATGGCGACCCACCACGCGCAAGCGGTCGAGATGGCCTTCGTCGTCCGCGACGCGTCGACGGACGAGCGGCTGCGCGCGCTCGCGTACGACATCATCGTCACGCAATCGGCGCAGCGCGGCATGTTCATGGGCTGGCTGCAGCAGTGGGGGCTGTCGCAAGCATCGGCCGGACCGCGCATGCAGTGGATGCCGGCGCACGCAGGTCACCGCGCGATGGGCGCCGAGCCGGCGTCGTCCGCATCGTCGATGCCCGGCATGGCGACGGACGCCGAGCTCGGGCTGTTGAGGGACGCGGCCGGGCGCGAGGCGGAGATCCTGTTCCTGCAGCTCATGATCCGGCATCACGAGGGCGGCGTGCTGATGGCGCGCGCGTTGCTGTCGCGGCCGGCAAGGCCTGAGGTCACAGCGATCGCAAGAGCGATCGATGCCGGACAACGCGGCGAGATCGTCCTGATGACCGGGCTGCTCGCCGAACGGGGCGCGCAGCCGCGGCCCTCGCGGCTCGAGTGATCGAAGCTACCGGTAGAACGGCTGCGACGTGAGCGTCCTCGGGCCGTAGACGGGGGCCGGCTGCCCGACTTCGTACGCGCCGAGGTCCGGCGCCTTTCCCGAGAAGCCGTCGTTCACGTTGGGGATCCGCACGCCCGCGTCCACGGCCTTGCTCGCCGGCTTCAATCCGAAGTTCAGATTGACGGCCTCGTAGGGCGTCCCCGGCTTCGACGAGTCGGGCGGCACCGGCGGCGCCAGGTTCTCGAACACGTCGTAGTCCAACTCGATCGAGTGCGTTTCCTGGCCGCTGGCGCGTGCGAGCTCGGCGAGCGTCCGGAATCGCGGCGCCTGCGCGGCCGGCCGCTCGTAATCCACCGTGAGTCCCGGGCGCGGCCCGAGCCAGGCGTACTGGGTGTCCACGCCACGGTTCGGCCGATAGCCGTTGTGATCGTAGAGCGAGTAGGCCGTCGGGCCGCCGATCGACGCGATGCCGACGCGCGGCGCGTCGGTGCCGAGGAACAGGTTGTTCAGGAAGCGAGCGTTCGAGACCTGCTGGTTGGTGCGGTGCTCCGCGATGATGGTGTTCTGCAGCACGTAGACGCCCGCCGGGTTGTTGAACTTGAGCGCCACCGGCGTGTTGTACACGACGTTGCGGATGTAGTACGCCGGGCCGCCGAAGATCGGCTGCGCGCTGAGCCCCGTGTGCGCGGCGTTCACGCCGCGGTTGCGCAGCACCCGGATGTTGTGCACGCCGCCGTCTGCCTCGATGAAGTCGTCGCCGGTGACGTGGATGTCGTTGTTGTAGATGTCGATCGCCACCGCCCAGTCGCTGCGCGCTGCGTCGGGCTGGCCGTGCGTGCAGACGCTGATGCCGTCGTGGAAGAACGCGACCGCGTTGTGCGCGATGACGTGGCCCTGCCCGTAGACCTTCACCGCGTAGTAGCTGTTGATGGGGTGCGCGCCGTACGCGCCGGGATTCGCCCAGCCGAGCACGCGATGCCGATCGTCGCGGCCGAGGAAGATGTTGTCGGCGATGTAGAAGTTCTTCGACCCGGCGAACTGCGTGTTCACCCCGATGCCCACGTTCTCGATCCGGCAGTTCCGGACGGTCAGGCCCTCGGCGCCAGCCACGTCCTTGACGCCGGCCCAGAACGCCACCTCGGCGTTCCGGATCGTCAGGCCGTCGAAGATGTTGTAGGCCGAGCCCATCACGTCGAAGAGGCGGAACGCCCCGTCGCCGTCGATGATGACCTCGCCGTCGCCGGCGGCCTTGATGACGATCGGCTTCTCCGGCGTGCCCTTCGCCGTCAGCAGGTAGGTGCCGTCGAACGTCGTGCTGAACGGATCGACGTAGTTGTGCCGGTCGCCCTTGTACAGGCCGGCGTGCATGAGGATCACGTCTCCGGGCTCGACTTTCTTCTGGTAGACGACGTTCCAGTCGCCGGTGCCGGCGCCGGCATAGGCGGCCATCAGGCCGGTGTAGGCGGGCTCCTGCTTCGGCCCTTTCCAGCCTTGCGGGTAGACGTGCAGCACACGCCCTCCGGCCGCGGCTCTGGGTTCGCCGCGTGTCCGCACCTTCGTGACCTGAACGGCGTCGCCGCTGATCCCGTCCGGGTCCTTCATCGTGAGCCTCACCTCGTACTCGGTGTCGGGCTCGAGATCGATGATGCTCCCCGCGAAGCGCGGCGGCACCGTGTAGGGCGCGCGGAAGATCTTCTCGCCGCCCATGCGCAAGAGCGGCATCGCCTCCTTCCACGCCGCCGCTCCGGCGGCGCGGTATGCGACCTCGACCGTGGCGTTTCGGTTGTCGTCGCCCTCGATGTCCCACTCGAATCCGAGGCAGATCAGCGTCGGCGGCTCGACGACGAACCGGCCGGCGCGCGTCGCGTTCTCGGCGCGGAGCACCGGCGTGGACAGCATGGTCAGGATGAGCACCGCGAGCAGCCGCTTCATGCGAACCTCCGCTGAATCGGGAGAGTGTACATCGAGGAACTCCCGCGGTCGCCCGTACACCGGCGCCTGCCGATCCAGACGCGTCGCGTCACGCGGCGCCCGGGAATAAGATACGCGCATGCGCTCCATCGTCCTGCTGCTCGCGCTCGCGCTGTCCGCTTGTACTTCCGCGCCGGCTCAGCCGGATTACGACCTCGTCGTGGCGGGTGGTTCCGTGCTGGACGGCGACGGCGGTCCGGCCGTGCGAGCCGACGTCGGCGTGCGGGATGGCCACGTCGCGACGGTCGGCGATCTGGCGGCCGCCTCGGCGCGCCGCCGCATCGATGCGACCGGTCTCGTCGTCGCGCCCGGCTTCATCGACATGCACAACCACTCGGACTACACGATCCTCGTGGAACCCAAGGCCGAGAGCATGATCCGCCAGGGCGTGACCACGATGGTCCTCGGCGAATCGCGATCGGCGGGCCCGGTCAAGGTCGGCGTGAACGACGATCCGCGCTCGCTGCTCGACGGCGTGACGCCGGAGTGGACGACGATGGGCGGCTATTTCGAGACGCTGGAACGCCGTCACATGGCGACCAACATCGCGTCGTACGTCGGGGAGGAGCAGGTCTGGACGTACGTGCACGGCTACGGTCAGCAGCCGCCGACCGCAGCGGAGATCGCGACCATGCAGGACCAGGTGCGCCAGGCCATGCGCGAGGGCGCGATGGGCCTGTCGACGTCGCTGCTCGTCCCGCCGTCCAGCCTCGCGACGACCGCGCACCTCGTCGAGCTGGCGAAGGCCGCCAAGGAGTACGGCGGGATGTACTCGTCGCACATCCGCGACGAGGGCGAGGGCGTGTTCAAGGCGATCGGGGAAGCGATCGCGGTCGGCAAGGGCGCGAACATCCGCGTGGACGTCATCCACATGAAGATCGCGCACAAGAAGCTCTGGGGCCGCGCCAACGAGATCATCGCGATGGTGCAGAAGGCGCGCGACGAGGGCTACGACATCCGCGCCAACGTCTATCCCTACACGGCTGGCCAGAACAACCTGTCGTCGATCATCCCGCCGTGGGCGTTCGACGGCGGCCGCGAGAAGATGCTCGAGCGGCTCCGCGATCCGGCGCTGCGCCCGCGGCTGCGCCGCGAGATCCTCAACGGCCTGCCGAACTGGTACAACCACTACTTGGCGACCGGCGACGGCTGGGGCGGCATGCTCCTCGTCGCGCTGAAGAACGAGAAGAACAAGCCGTTCCAGGGCAAGCGGATGAGCGAGCTCGTCGCGGCGCGCGGCGGCAATCCGGCTGACGTGCTGATGGACGTGTTGCTCGAGGAGCACGGCACGGTGCCGACGGTCTTCTTCCATCACTCCGAGGAAGACATGCAGCTCATCCTGAAGCAGCCGTGGACGTCGATCGGATCCGACGGCACGGCGGTGAGCCCGGACGGCCCGACCGGAAAGACGCACCCGCACCCGCGCTACTACGGGACGTTTCCCCGGGTCCTCGGACGTTACGCCCGCGATCTGAAAGTGATACCGCTCGCCGAGGCCGTGAAGAAGATGACCAGCATGAACGCCGACAAGCTGGGCATCGCGGATCGCGGCCGGATCAAGGCCGGCAACTGGGCGGACCTCACGGTCTTCGACGCGGCGACGGTGGCCGACCGCGCGACCTTCGAGCAGCCGCACCAGTTTCCCGTGGGGATTCCTTACGTGATCGTGAACGGCGAGGTCACGATCGACAACGGGCAGCACACGGGGGCGATGGCGGGTCGGGTCATCTTCGGGCCGGGGAAAGGGAAGTAACGCCGTCCGCCAGCTTCCGGTACGACTCGTGGAGCAACCGCGAGACTTCAGCCCAGTCGGCATTCACGCCGCCGTCATCTCTGAGCTTCCCGGCTCTGGCGCGCAGGACCGAGGCCTCGAGCACGCGCTCGCGAGGCACGTCGTACAGCATGGCGTTCAGATCGGCGATCAGGCCGCCGACCTGCTCCGGGCTGTCCTGACCCGGCATGCGGCGCGCGACCCACCAGGCGAGCTCGGCACGTGCGAGCGCGGCCGGATCGTAGGCGGCGCCGGTCCACGCTTTCGCCCGCGCGTACCCGTCCTCGAGATCCGGAAGCACGTGGGCGTACTCACCGCGCAATCCGCCGAACGTCGCCGCGGCCCGTGCCAGCGAGAACGCGATCCGCGACGCCGTCCACCACGAACACCGGTACGTCTCCCGCGTCTGCGCAACGAGCAGCGCGAACAGACGCACGTTCCGCTTCTCGTAGTACGCGCGCCACATCTCGATCTCACGTTCAGCGGTGCGAACAGGGTCGAAGCGGCGGATGTCGCGGGGACCGGGAGGCGTGGCCACGAAGCCGATGTAGAGGACCGCCCCACCGAGCACGGCAAGCACGAGGGACGCGCGCCGGCGGGCCATGTTGCCGGCATTGTAGAGCGATCGAGACCCGCGCGGCGCGCACGCGTCGCTCGACGTCCGGCCGGCTTCACGGCCCGGCTGTTTGCGCCGCCCTGACGATGAAGCGCTGCGGAGCGCTGCCGACGTAGGTGAACGGATAGCAGGTCACGAGCGTCAGTTGCCGGCGCGTCGAGGGCGCCAGGACCCAGACATCGGCGGGTGCGACGATCATCCGGTCCCTGACGCGGTACGTGAGCACGCCGTACGGGGTGCGCAGGCGGATCTCGTCGTCGTGGCGGATGGCGCGGAGCGCTCGGAAATGGGTGTCCCGATGTCCGGCGACGACGCTGTTGCCCGGACGCCACGGCAGGGGCGTATCGGGTAGATGGCCGACGGCGATCTTCAACGTTGCCTCGTTGTCGCCTTCGGTCACGACCTGCGAGTACTTCAGGCGCGGGATCTCGAGCACGCCGATGACGCCGTCGGGCGGGACGGTGGCGGGCGGCGACGTGTCGCCGAGCGGCTCGCGCGGAGCGGTCGCGAGCGCGGCCTGATGCGTGGCGTTGTAGTCGGCGCGCGCCATGGTCTGCGCGCCGATCCACAGCACGCCCCCGGCGCCGGCCGCCCAGAGCGCGCGCTCGATCCAGCCGATCCATCGGCGGTCACGGTTGCGCATCGAGTCCCTCTCGCGTCTCCTCGTCGATGACCGTGATCGGCGGCTCCGTGTCCGGCTGCGGCGCCGCGTCGCGATAGCCTTCGCGATGACGGACGCGGACGTTCCGGCCGCCAGGCGCCGACACGCGAACGTCCAGCACGTGATAGGTCCCGGCCGGCGCAGCCGGCACGTCGATGCCGAGCACGTAGCCCTGCCGGATGTCTTCCGCGATGCGGCGCAGCGCCGCCGACAGATCCGCGCGGCCGCGCGGTTGGAACATCTCGCCTCCGGAGCTCCGAGACAGGCGGCGCAGGACGTCAGGATCGGCAGTGGCATCCAAGGGATCGACGAGCGCGAGGCCGTAGAGCACGACGTTCGACGCCTGCGAGTCGGCCACGACCTCGGCGAGCGTCGACGTGCTCGCGTTGTCGCCGCCGTCGCTGACGACGACGAGCGCCTTGCGCGGATGCCGCCCGTGGGCCGCGTAGCGCAGCCCCGATCGAATCGCGTCGAAGAGCGCGGTCTTCCCGCGAGGTTCGACCACGCGGCTGAGGGCGCGCGCGAGCACGTCGCGGTCGCTCGTGAACGGCGCGCTCGGCGGCAGCGCGGGATGACGTGTCTCGTTGAACGCCATCGCGAACAGCTCATCGTCGGGATGGCTCGCGGCGGCGAAGGCGCGCGCCCCGGCGAGCAGGTCGTCGCGAACGGCCCACATGCTGGTGCTGCTGTCGAGCACGAGCCCGATCGTCGCTGGCGCGTCTTCGTCGAGGAACAGCGCGACCGGCACGTCGGCGCCATCCCGCCTCACGCTGAAGGCGCTGCGCGGCAGGTTGCCGACGTGCTCGCCCGTGCGATCCGTCACGCGAACGTTGAGGACGACGAGGGTCGTGGAGGCGGAGAACTGCTCGCCACCGAGGACGACCGCGCCGCCGGGCAGCAGCCCGGCAGCGAGCGACCAGGCCATCAATCGTGAGCGGCGCATGCTGGCACGTCGGGGAGCCGCACGGAGGACGTTCCGTGCGGCTCCCGAGTGTTGCGCGACCTACAGCGCGATCCGACGCCGCAGCGCGAACGCGGCGGCGAGCGCGATCAACGAAACCAACGCGATGGCCGGCTCGTTGCCTGCCGTCCGCGGCAGCTCGCTGCGACCCGCGGCGTTCGACGCCTGCGCCTGCACGCGGCCAGCGGCGCTGCCGCCGGCCGCACCCTGCGCCGAGCGTGTCGTGCTCGCCGCGCTGTTGGCTGACGCGACGCTGCCGTTTCCGTTCTCGATGTCGCCCACTTGCGCGATGCCGCGTGGCTGGGCGGGCCTGGACTCGGACGACGCGACGTACGGCACTTCGTTGCCGCCAGGCTCGAGCCGGACCAGCTCACCCGACTCGACCTGCCCGCTCTGGACCTCGCCCGCCGGAACCGTGGCCCGTGTCGTCAGGATCGGCTCGGTGGCGGTCTTGGCGATCGTCATGGCCTGCTGTCTCGGGTAGACGAACTCCCAGCCCTGGCGCATCTCGGGATACCACCAGCTACCGATCGCGGTCGGCGCGCTGGCCGAGCTCTCGATGAGCCGTACCTCCGGACGTTCGGGTTGATCGGCGCGCATGCTGCCGACCGCCATCGCGGTGTGTATCAGCTTCGCGCGATCGCCCGAGTAGATCTGCACGATCTGTCGATCGCGCCCTTCGAGCCTGAAGAGGTATCGGCCCGGGTCGAGCGTCTTGTTGGGCACGACCACCGGTTGACTGAACGTGAAGTAGATGTCCTTGGTCGGCGGGGCGCTCAGGTTCTGTGCCTGGGCAGATGCCGCGAGGCAGCCAACCAGGGCCAGGGACGTCGTGGCAAGTGAGAGTTGTCGTCGCATCGTGACCGCTCCTTGGATTCGTCGTGCGCATCGCGTGCAGGCAATGGCTGGGAGCCGGCCCGGGATCGTCCGTCCCGCCGCTCATGCGCGGTCTCGTTCCGATCTCTGTTGCGGAAAGAGAGCAAGATGGATGCCGGGAACGGGAGGATGACAATTCACCGCGATTCGGCGCGCGGTCCGTCCTTCTTGCGTCGTGTCCGGGTCGATTCTTCACGCGCCGCGCTCATCGTCTGCAGCCGGTTGCCGTGGGCTTCGGACCAACCGCGCTGCGAACGGGCGTTCACTGTCACGCCTCACCGGAGGTAACGACCGATGGCGAGCGGCGATTCGGCGACGTCCGGACGTGCTGCCGATGCGCAGCTCAGGTCATGTCATCGAGGATGCAGCGCGCCGCGTTGTGACCGGCGGCGCCGATGACGGATCCGGCGGGATGACATCCGGCGGAACACGAGTAGAGGCCCGCGATGGGCGTGCGATACGGCATCCGCTCGTCGAACCCGAACGTGTTGTCGATGTGATGGATGTGTCCGTACCGCATGCCGAACTGCTCCTCGATGTCCTTGGGCGACAGGATGGAGGCATCCACGACGCTCTCGGCCAGGCCTGGAGCGAAGCGGTCGGCGAGGTCGACGAGGTGTTGCGCGTAGCGTGATCGTTCGTCGGCCCACGTGCGGCCGTTCGACAGCGCGTACGGCACCCACTGGACGAAGAACGCGGCGCTGTGCCGGCCTTCGGGATCGCGCAACGTCGGATCGACGACCGTGTGCGTGTACCACTCGATGGTGGGCACGTCCGGCAGCTCGCCGCGCGCGGCCTGATCGAACGCCCGCCCGACGGCGGCGAGCGTGTCGTCCTCCTGCGGCAGCAGGTGAATCGTGGTGCGGTATTGCCCGCGATCGTCAGGCAGGCAGCGGAACGCCGGCAGCCGGTCGAGCGCGAGATTAACCTTCATGGTCGTGCCGGTGCGCCGCCAGCGATCGAGCCGGGCGATGAACGAGCGCGGAAAGGCGTCCGCGCCAGCGAGGTCGCACATGGTGAACGGGTCGGCGTTCGAGAGCACGACGGCGGCATCGAGCCCGGACCCGTCCTCGAGCGCCACGCCCGTCGCGGTGCCGGCGTGCACGAGGATCTTCGTGACGCGCGCCCGCGTCCGGATCTCGGCGCCCGCCTCACGTGCGAGCCGCGCCAGCTCGGTTGCCACCGCGCCCATTCCGCCTTTGACGATCATCCACGTGCCATCGGCGTCCGGCAGCCGGCACATGTTGTGGACGAGGAAGTTCATGCCCGTGCCGGCGTGTCCAGGACCGGCGTGCAGGCCCGAGAAGCCGTCCGTCACGGCGAACATCGCGACGAACAGGTCGTGCGCGAAGCCGAATCGCCGCAAGTAGTGCTCGACCGGCTGATGCACCAGATCGAGAAACCGCCGGCGCAAGGCTGGCCGAACGTAGCGCTCGGCCGTCTCGGGCGCCGAGAGCGGTTCGGCGAGCCAGCTCGGCGCCAGGTCCTCGCGCATCTGTTCCAGCTCGGCGTCGATCGCCACGCAGGCGTCCCAGTCACGTTCGGAGAAGTACTCCACGCACTGGCGGCGGACGTCGGCGCGATCGCTGCCAATCAACAGACTGCGTCGATCGAGCGTGGGCAGGAAGTAGTGCGGATCGCGGCGGACGAGATCGAACCTCGCGCCCAGCCGCGCGATGAGCTCGGGCGGCATCACGCCCAGCAGGTACGCGCCGGGCGACGTCCGCAAGGCGGGCGCGCGCCGGAACGGCTGTGACGTGCGGACGGCACCGCCGACGACCTCGGCGGCCTCGAGCACGACCACGCGCAACCCGCGACGAGCGAGCAGAATCGCGGCGACGAGCCCGTTGTGGCCGCCGCCGACGATGAGGCAGTGGCATCGGGGCATCGGATTATCGGAGCATCGGGCTATCGGATCGGATCATTGGATCATCGGGCCATCGCATCGGATCATCGTCGCGCCCCAGCCCGCTACTCCGATGGATCCGAATCCGATGCGATATCCCGATATCCCGATGACCCGATATCCCGATGCTATCGGATCGTCCACAGATAGATGGTCGTGTAGTCGGCCTGTTCCGTTTGGTCGGGCGGCCAGTCTTGGCCCATCGAGAACGCGTGAGACACGACGCGCGAGCCGGGCTTGAGCTCGGCCTTCAGGCGTGGCGCCAGCTTCTGATTGAGGCTCTGCAGGAGATAGAGCGTCACGACGCTGGCCTCGCCGATCTTCAGCGCCGGATCGAAGATGTCGCCGCGAATCAGCGTCACCCGATCCTGCACGCCGGCGGCGCGGACGTTCGCGGTCGCCTCCTTGATGCGTTCCGGATCGATGTCGACGCCGACGACCCGCGCGCCGAGCTTGGCCGCAGCGATGACCAGGGCGCCGTCGCCGCACCCCAGGTCGTACACCACGTCGCGCGCCGTGACGTTGGCGAGCTTCATCATCGCGTTGGCCACGGGCTCGCGCGTCGGGACGAAGATCACGTCGCGCTCGCGAAGCGGCGTGTTCGACTCGATGACGCTCTGTGCCCGTGCCGGCGCGATGCCGACGACGAGCGACGAGAGAAGGAGGGCGTACGCAAGGCGTAGGTTCATCAGAGACTCCACGTGAGGGGGTTGGGAGGATATTACGACATCGGGGCATCGGGACATCGCAGCGGGCCATCGAAACGTCGATCGATCGGACCACCGCACCGTCGGACCGACGCGCGCGAACCCGGGACCCGGGACCCGGGACTCCGGACCCTGAACTGCTATGATGCGCGCTCGGGAGACCCTATGAAGACAGTTGCGCCGTATGTCGATCGGTTCGGGATGGCGTTCGTCGTTGCGCTGGCGCTAGCCATGTTCATGGCCGTGTTGCCCGGCGATGCCGAGCAGCGCGGGCAGGGGCAGCCCGCCGCGCCGCCGGGACCCCGCGAGGTGCCGGCTCGCACGCTCCCGATTCCCGACACGGTGAGCCCGCAGACCCAGCAGATCATCGGCGGCCCGGTTCCAGGGAACTGGAACGTCGTGCCGAAAACGCCCGAGGAGTGGGCGGCGGCGGCCGGCCGCGGCGGGGGGGCGCCCGGAGGCATCGGCGGGGGCAACCAAGCCATGCTCGACCGCTTCGGCCTGACCTCGGAGGCGATGACGATCAACGGCGTCAGCGCCTACATGCTCACGCCGAAGGACCTGCCTGCCGAGAACCGCAATCGCCTGCTCGTGCACGTACACGGCGGCTGCTACGTGATGGGCGGCGGCGGCGTGACGGAAGGCATCTACATGGCCGGCTTCGGCAAGTTCAAGGTGCTCTCGATCGACTACCGGCGGCCTCCCGCCGCCTTCTACCCCGCCGCGCTCGACGACGTCGTCAACGGCTGGAAGGGCGCGATCAAGATGGCGGACCCGAAGAACATGGCGCTGTTCGGGCTGTCGGCCGGCGGGGCGCTGACGCTGTCCGCGACGCTCCGGCTCAAGCAGGAAGGCGTACCGCTGCCGGCGGCGATCGCGCCCGGCACGCCGATGTCCGATCTGACCGCCAAGGGCGACTCGTTCCACACGAACTTCGTGGTGGACAACGTGCTCGTCGGGATCGGCCGCTGTGACGCGATGGCCGAGTACTACGCGAACGGCCACGACCTGAAGGATCCGATGCTGTCGCCGATCTACGGCGATTTCGCCGGGCTGCCCCCGGCGATTCTCGTCACCGGCACGCGCGACCTGCTGCTGAGCAGCACCGTCCGCACGCACCGCAAGCTGCGGCAGGCCGGCGTCGAGGCCGAGCTGCACGTCTTCGAAGGGCAGTCGCACGCGCAGTACAACCGCGACACGCCCGAGGGCCGCGAAGCCTACGAGGAAATCGCCAGGTTCTTCAACGCGCATCTGGGCAAGTAGTGCCCGTCGCGCACCGTTGACGGCAGCGTGCTGGAGGGTTCCGTGACACAGGTCCTCGTCGATCGTCGTGGGCGGAGGAAGGTGCCGGCGCGCCGGGCCGGCGTGATGGCGGCGGCGGCCGCGGCGGTGCTCCTCGCGGGTGGCGGACCGGCGGCGCAGGCGCCGGCGCCGTTCACCACGTGGAGCGAGTACGGCGGGACGCCGGACTCGGCGCAGTACAGCGCGCTCGCCCAAATCAACAAGGCCAACGTCCGCCAGCTCCAGGTGGCGTGGACGTATGCGACCGGCGATCCGGGCGCCTACATCTTCGGCCCGCTCGTCGTCGACAACGTCATGTACGTGCTGGCGAAGAACAACGCGATCGTGGCGCTGGACGCGGCGACGGGCAGAGAGCTGTGGGTCCACGAGAACCCCAAGGGGCGCATCACGCAGCGCGGCATCAACTACTGGGAGAGCAAGGACCGGAGCGAGCGCCGGCTCCTGTACATGAACAGCCAGTACCTGCAGGCGCTGGACGCGAAGACGGGCGAGCAGATCACCACGTTCGGACAGAACGGCCGCGTCGATCTGCGCGTGGGGCTGGACCGCGACCCGGCGACGATCAACGTGCAGTCGGGCACGCCGGGCAAGGTGTTCGAAGATCTCATCGTCCTCGGCTCGGCGACCAACCAGGAGTACGCGTCGGCGCCCGGCGACGTCCGCGCCTTCGACGTGCGCACCGGCGCGCTCGTGTGGACGTTCCACACGGTGCCGCGGCCCGGCGAGTTCGGCTACGAGACGTGGCCGCCCGACGCGTGGAAGACCGTCGGCGGGGCGAACGCCTGGGGCGAGCTGTCGATCGATGCGGCGCGGGGCATCGTCTACGTCCCGACCGGCAGCCCGAAGTACAACTTCTACGGCGGCAATCGCAAGGGCGCGAACCTGTTCGGCGACAGCCTGCTCGCGCTCGACGCGCGCACGGGCAAGCGCGTGTGGCACTTCCAGATGGTGCATCACGACATCTGGGACTACGACAACGCGACCGCGCCGAAGCTGCTCACGGTTCGCCACAACGGCCAGCCCGTCGACGTCGTGGCGCAGGCGGGCAAGACCGGCTTTCTGTACGTCTTCAACCGCGTGACCGGCGAGCCGCTGTGGCCGATCGAGGAGCGGCCCGTGCCGCAGACCGACGTGCCGGGCGAGCAGACCTGGCCGACGCAGCCGTTCCCGACGAAGCCGGCCCCGTTTGCGCGCCAGGCGTTCACCGAGAAGGACCTCAGTCAGCACATCGACGATCCGGCCGAACGCGAGCGGTTCCTGGCCGATATCCGCGCGTCGCGCAACGAAGGGCTGTTCACGCCCGTCACGTTGAACCGCTACACGATGCAGATCCCGGGCAACAACGGCGGCGCGAACTTCGGCGGCGCCGCCATCGATCCGGCGCAGGGGACGATGTTCGTCGTGTCGAAGGACTGGCCGGCGCTGCTCCAGCTCGTGGCGCCGCCGGGCACTCCGGAGAACCCGGCGGATCCTTCGTCGGTGAAGTACCGGAGCACGTTCGGCTTCATGGTCGCCTCGAATGGCCTGACGGCGATCCAGCCGCCGTGGACGTCGCTCACCGCCTACGACCTCAACGAGGGCACGATCAAGTGGCGGATCCCGCTCGGCGAGGTGTCGTCGCTCGCGGCCAAGGGCGTCAAGGACACCGGCGTGCACTTCCCGAAGATCGGTCCGGTCGTCACGGCCGGCGGCCTGCTGTTCGCCGGCACTCGCGATCAGAAGGTGCGCGCGTTCGACGTGGAGACCGGTGCGGTGCTCTGGGACGCGGACGTGCCGGCCGGCGCGGAGGGCATTCCGGCCGTGTACCAGGTGAACGGCAAGCAGTACGTCGTCTTCTGCGTCGCCGGCCAGATCGGCACGAACACGCACGTGCCGTTCTATCAGGCGCAGGCTGGCGGAGGGAACCGGGCGGGCGGCAACGTCCCAATTGCGGGGTCGTACATCGCATTTGCGCTGCCGGACTGAGTGGCGCGATAATCGCGGCCTCCGTTGGCGAACGAGCGGAAATGCGGCCTCAGCCGAGCGCGGCGCGAGGCCCTGCGCCGTTGCGCGAGGACGCGAACGGAGTGAGCGCCCGGAGCCTGGAGCGTGAGGCTGGGGCCCCGCGCCAGTCGCGCGAGGAAGCGAGCGGAGTGAGTGCCCGGAGCCTGGAGCGTGAGGCTGGGGCCCCGCGCCAGTCGCGCGAGGAAGCGAGCGGAGTGAGCGCCCGGAGCCTGGAGCGTGAGGCTGGGGCCCCACGCCAGTCGCGCGAGGAAGCGAGCGGAGTGAGCTCCCGGAGCCAGAAGCGTGGGGGTGGGGCCCCACGCCATCAAGTAACGGAGAACCAGCGATGAAGCGTCGAGACTTTCTGGTCGGGGCTGCGGCCGGGGCCGCGGCTGTTGCCGGCGTCGGGCCCGCGTTCGCGCAGGCACCCGCGCAGGGCCGAGGGCAGGGCGCGGCGCCCGCGGGTGGCGGCGGGCGTGGCCAGGGACCGGCGCAGGTGCCAGCCTCGAAGCTCGCACGCATCTCGCTGATGCAGCTCAACTGGAACCCATATCTGAAGCCGACGAACCCGAACGCGACGCCGACGCCCGACCAGACGCTCACCGTCTTCGATCTGCCGAAGCTCTACGTGGAGATGTACGGCATCCGCAGCATCGAGTACCAACACGGCAACATCGTCCAGTCGGAGACCGATCCGGCGTTCCGCAAGGAGCTGAAGGCGAAGCTCGACGAAGCGGGCGTGCAGATGACGCAGATCAACCTGGAGTTCGGAACGACCCAGGCGATCTCGAACCCGGAGCCGGCGAACCGGCAGGCTGCCGTGGATCACGTCAAGCAGTGGATGGACATCGCGGCCGAGTACGGCTGCCCGCGCGTGATGATCAACCAGCAGCAGGCGCAGCTCACGAAGGACGTCCGCGCCGGCGCCGTCCAGGCGTTCAAGGCGATGGCCGACTACGGCCGCACGAAGAACGTGAAGGTGTCGGTCGAGACGCGTGGCGCGAACCCGCCGATGGTCAACGGGCAGCCGCAGGAGCTGGGCATGAAGCCGTGGGAGTTCATGGTCGGCATCATCGAGGAGGCCGGCGCGAACTCGAACGTCGATATCGGCAACGTCGGCGCGATGAACCAGCAGGAGCTGCACGACTGCATCAGGCGCTGGCTGCCGACCTCGTCCGGCAACATGCACATCAAGGCCAGCCCGTACTGGAGCTTCGGCACGGCCATCCGGTACACGGAGTCGCTGGGCTACAAGGGCCTCTATGCGATCGAGGTGACGACGCACCAGGGGATGCGCGTCGTGTACAACGAGATTCTCGCGAACCTCGCCTAGGGAACTCGAGACTCCGAGCGTCGCCGATGTGAGCAGCGTGGGGGAGTCCCCACGCCATTGAAACTGGAGAACACGTCATGAAGCGCAGACAGTTTCTCGTGGGGGCGGCGGCCGGCGCGGCAGCCGTAGTCGGAGCAACCGGCCAGGGATTGGCGCAGGCGCCAGCGGCAGCGCAGGGACGCGCCGGCGGTCCCGCACCCGGACCGGGCCGCGGCGGCGGCCGCGGCGGCAGCCCCGCGAACGTGCCGGCGGCGAAGCTCGATCGGATCGCGATCATGTCGCTCAACCACGGCAGCATGCTGAAGCTGCCCTGGAACGCGAGCCCGAATCCGAATCAGACGCTCGACCTGTTCGACCTGCCGCAGTACTACGTCGACGTGTATGGCGTCCGGAACCTCGAGTTCCAGCACAGCCATCTGGCGCAGAACCAGGACAATCCCGATCCCGAGGTCTTCCGCCAGATGAAGGCGAGGCTCGACGCCATCGGCTCGCGCGCCAACCAGATCAACATCGAGATCGGATCGATGGCGCAGATGCAGCCCGACGGCAAGGCGGCGGCCCTGTCGGGCGACGTGCGGGCCGCGTGGATCGCGCGGGGCAAGAAGTGGATCGATCTCGCGCCCGTGCTCGGCATCAAGCGGCTGATGCTCAACCAGGGCTCGCTCAACGACGATTCGAAGGCGGGCGTCATCTCGCTCTGGAAGGAGCTGCAGGACTACGCGAAGCCCAAGGGCATCATGATGTCGAACGAGACGCGGGGCAGCGGTGCGCCCGTGTACAACCCCGGCCGCGGCCAGGCCGGCGCCCCGCCGACACCGCCTCCGGCGCCGCCGCAGATGTCGGAGACCGAACGGCTTCGCTACGTGTGGGGCATCCTCGCGGAGTGCGCGGAGGCGGCGGGCGCCTACACGAACCTCGATTTCGGGGGCGCGGGGCGCTTCAAGACCCAGCAGCAGCTCCACGACGCGATCAAAGGCATGATGAAGACCAATTCCGGGAGCATGCACATCAAGTCGAGCCCCGACTGGGACATCGGCCGCGCCGTGGCCTACTCGGAGTCGCTCGGCTACAAGGGTCTGTACACCATCGAGGTGAACCCCGATCCGGCGGTCCGCATCGTGTACAACACGATCCTGGCGAACGTCACCTAGACGATCGACGCAGCCAGCGGATCGGTTCGAAGGCTACAATGACGCCGGGTTCCGCAGCGGGCGGGCCCGGCGTTCGTCTTTCTCCGCAGGGTCGACATCATGAAGCGACTTGCTCTCGGCGCGATGATCGCGCTCGCCATGGCCGCAGGCTGGAGCGCCGTTCGCGCCCAGCAAGTCCCCTTCGATCTGGTGATTCGCGGCGGCCGCGTCGTGGACGGCACGGGCAATCCCTGGTTCGCCGCCGACGTCGGCATTCGCGACGGCCGCATCGCGGCCGTCGGCAATCTGGCCGGAGAGACGGCGCGCCGCGACATCGACGCGCGCGGCCTGGTCGTCGCACCCGGGTTCATCGACATGCACACGCACTCGGATCTGCCGTTGCTGAACGACGGCAACGCGGAGAGCAAGGTGCGGCAGGGCGTCACGCTCGACGTGATCGGCGAGAGCGCGTCGGTGGCGCCGCGCGACGGCCGGCCCGAGGCCGCCGGCACCTGGACGGACTTCACCGGGTACTGGGCCGCGATCGGCCGGCAGGGCATTTCGATGAACGTGATCTCCGAGGTGTCCTTCCAGCAGATCGAGCTCGTCGTGAAGGGCTACAGCATCGAGCCGGCCACGCCGGCCCAGCTCGATCGCATGACGCAGCTCGCCGCACGATCGATGCGGGAGGGGGCCTGGGGGCTCGTGACCAGGTTCGAGAGCGGTGGCCCGGCGCATCCGGACGAGGTCATCGCCGTCGCCAAGGTCGTCGCGTCGCTCGGCGGCATCTACGTATCGCACATCGGCAGCGAGGGCATGGAGCAGGACAAGGAGCTCGACTTCGCCATCCGCGTCGCGGACGAGACGAAGATGCCGGTGCACGTCTTCCATCTCAAGATCCGCGGCAAGCCGAACTGGGGCACGGTCGGCAGGTACGTCGCGAAGATCGAGGCCGCGCGGGCACGGGGCCTCGACGTCACGGCCAACCAGTACCCCTACACCGCGATGCAGCACCAGTGGAGCTCGTTCTTCCCGCTGTGGGCGCGCGAGGGCGGTCCCGCGCGATTCGCCGAGCGGCTGCGCGATCCGTCGCTGCGCCAGAAGATCAAGAGCGACAAGGAATTCGAGACGTGGGTCATGGAGCACGGCGGCTTAGACGGCATCGTGCTCGGCCTCGCGAGGCGTCCAGAGAACAAGAAGTACGAGGGCATGCGCATCGCGCAGATCGCGGCGCTCCGCGGCGACAAGGATCCGGCCGATACGTGTCTCGACCTGATGTCGTCCGAAGGCGGCGCGATCTCCGGGATGTTCCACACCATGTCCGAGGAGGACGTCCGCCTGGTGATGCGGCAGCCCTGGGTCGCCGTCGCGAGCGACGGCTCGGCGATCAATCTCGAGGCCGACGGCGTGCCGCATCCGCGCAGCTACGCGACCAACGCTCGCGTGCTCGGCCACTACGTGCGCGATGAGAAGGTGCTGACGCTCGAGGACGCCGTGCGCAAGATGACGACGCTCCCCGCTCAGGTGCTGGGCCTGCGCGATCGCGGGCAGATTCGCGAAGGCTTCGCGGCCGACGTGGTGGTCTTCGACCCGGCCGCCGTTGGCGAAACCAACTCGTTCGAGAAGCCCAAGTCCTACGCGAAGGGCGTGCCCTACACGATCGTCAACGGCGTCGTCGTCATCGACGGCGGCCGCCACACCGGGGCCAGGCCGGGGCGGCCGCTGATGGGACGGGCGTTCAAGGCGAGCTGACGCCCGCGTCCGGCGATGGTGCTCTCGGGGTTCTTCGACCTCCAGGTCAACGGGTTCGCGGGCGTCGACTTCAACACGCCGGGCCTGGGCGTCGACGAGATTGATCGCGCGGTCAGTGCGATGCGGGCGACCGGCGTCACGCGATGCCTGCCCACGCTCATCACCTCGTCGCTCGAGCGATTCACCGCGTGCGCGTGGCCGATCGCCGCCAGCCTGTCGCCCGCGATCGCCGGGCTCCACCTGGAAGGGCCGTACGTGTCGCCGCTGGACGGTCCGAGGGGAGCGCACCCAGCGGCCTGGGTGCGCGATGCCTCGATCGACGACTACCATCGCCGCGAGGACGCCGCGGGCGGGCGCGTCCGCCTCGTCACGCTCGCGCCCGAGGTTCCGGGCGCCATCGCCTTGATCGAGCATCTGGTGGAGCGCGGCGTTCGCGTCGCGATCGGCCACACGGCCGCGACGCCTGCGCAGATTCACGACGCGGTGCGCGCCGGCGCGACCCTCTCCACGCATCTGGGCAACGGGTGCGCGGACGTGCAGCACCGCCATCACAACGTGATCTGGCCGCAGCTCGCGGCCGATGCGCTGTCGGCGAGCGTCATCGCCGACGGCCACCATCTGCCGGACGACATGCTCAAGAGCGTGCTGCGCGCGAAGGGGCTCGCGCGCGCCGTGCTCGTGACCGACGCCATGGCCGCGGCCGGCGCGCCGCCCGGCCGCTACCGGCTGGGGGATCTCGAGGTCGAGCGCGAGGCGAGCGGCCGCGTCGGGTTGCCCGGCACCCCGTACCTCGCCGGCTCGTCGCTCACGATGGACGCCGCGATCGGGCACGTCGTGCGCGTGACCGGCTGCACGCTCGATCGCATCCTGCCGCTCGCGACGACGCAGCCGGCCGCGCTCGTGGGGCTCGAACCGGCGGGCACGGTCTCGGCTGACTGGGACGCCACGCGCGGCACGCTCACGGTCATCCGCGTGGACGACTGAATGCCCGACGCGCCGCTCGGACCGCCCCGGCCGTCGATCTCACCCGCGCTCGTCGCCGCCACGCTCGTCGCGCTCGTGCTCTTCAGGGCCGTCGTCTGGGTGGGCTGGGAGCAGTCGCACTTCGATCCCGACCAGGCCGTCATCGGGCTGATGGGACAGCACATCGCCGAAGGCCGCGCCTTTCCCGTGTTCATGTACGGGCAGACCTACCTCCTCACGATCGAGTCGTGGCTGGCCGCGCCGCTCTTCGCCGCGTTCGGCGCGTCGGTACCGCTGCTGAAGGCGCCGATCCTCGCCATGGACGTCGCCATCGTCTTGCTGCTGTACTTCGGGCTGCTTCGCGCCGGCACGACGGCGATCGGCGCGTGGCTCGCGTCGCTGTTCTTCGCGATGGCACCGCCCATTACCGGGAGCCGGCTCGTCGAGGCCGCCGGCGGGCACATCGAGCCGTTCCTGTTCGCGCTGCTGCTCTGGTGGCTGCGGCATCGTGCCGTGTGGTACGGGATCGTCGCGGGCATCGGCGTGACGCATCGCGAGTTCGCCTGGTACGCCGTGGCCGCCACGCTCGCGCTCGACGTGTGGGGTTCGACCGCGTGGAGCCGCCGTCGCCTGCGGCACTGGGCCACGGTGGCGATCGTCCTCGTGCTCGTCGGCGTCGGCTTGCGTGCGCTCGCGCGCCGCGATCCCGTGCTCGGCCCAGGGACGGAAGGCATGGCCGTGGCGGGGCTGATGACGACGCCCGCCGGCCGTCTCTGCATCGATCCGTCGACGAGCCTCTCCAACCTCCACTGGCTGTTCACCCGAAACCTCCCCGCGTTGTTCGGCTGGCGGCCGGAGCCGCTGCGCTACTACAACCTCAACAGCGATCTCACGGCCGGCCACTGGTGGGTGCTGGCGGCCATCGTCGCGATCGCCGGGATGGCGGTCGTGCGCGTCGTGCCGGTGCTGGTTGCATGGCGCCCGAGCTGGTCGGCCGGTGGCCCAGAGGGCAGGCGTCCGGAGATCGCCCCGTCGCTCTTCCCGGGGTTTCTCGTGCTCGTCGGTGTGCAGGCGGCGCTCGTGTACGCGCTGGCCAGTTGCGGCGTCCAGCGCCAGATGTACATCCGGTACGACCTGTTGACGCTGTTCGTGGCGAGCGGCGCAACGGCCTGGCTGCTGACGACGCTTCGCCAGGCGGTGGGCCGCCGCGTCGTCATCGCCGCCGTGCTGGCGTGGACGTTCGCTGCGGCGTGGGACACCGCGCGCGTGCTGCACGAGTATCTCGTGCGGACGCCGCCCAACCCGGTGCGCGAGCTCATCACGCACCTCGAGCGCCGCGGCCTTCGCCTCGGGCACGCGCCGTACGAGATCGCCTACATGGTGACGTTCATGTCGCGCGAGCAGGTCGTCCTCGGTTCGACCGACATCGTGCGGATCAACGAGTACCAGGACCGCGTGCACTCGTCGAAGACTCCGGTCGTCTACGTTCGCCGCGCGCCGTGCGAGCTCACCGCGCCGGCGGCGACCGAGCTCGACGGCTGGTGCATCGAGTGGGATTGAGCGGCGAGACGGAGCGCGCCCGAGTCCAGGAAATGGCAGCATCGGCGGCGCGTCGCGCGGGCCGATCGCCGGATCGACCTGACAGAATGGTTGCGGTAATATCCGGTCGATGTCGAGTCTGGATTCGGCGGTCCGGGAGAAGATCCTGGGGCTCGTCGCCGATTGGAAGGATGAACCTGGCGCGCTGCTGCCGGTGCTGCACGCGGTCCAGCATGCGCTCGGGTACGTGCCGCCCGACGCGGTCCCGCTCATCGCGCACGGCCTGAACCTCTCGCGAGCCGAAGTCCACGGCGTCGTCAGCTTCTATCACTACTTTCGCGAGACGCCGCCGGGCCGCCACACGATCCATCTGTGCCGTGCCGAGTCGTGCCAGGCGATGAACAGCCGGGCGCTCGAGGCTCACGCGAAGACGGCGCTCGGCGTCGAGTTCCATCAGACCACCGCCGACGGTGCGTTCACGCTCGAGCCGGTGTACTGCCTCGGCAACTGCGCGTGTTCGCCGGCCGTGATGATCGACGGCGAGCTGTACGGTCGGGTGTCGTCGGAGCGCTTCGACGAGCTCGTCGCCGACTGGGGGAAGCGCTAGTGCCGGTGACGATCTACGTGCCGCGCGATTCCGGCGCGCTCTCGCTCGGCGCCGAGGCGGTGGCGAGGGCGATTGCCGACCGGGCCCGGACGGATCACGCGGACGTGCGCATCGTGCGCACCGGCTCACGGGGTCTCTACTGGCTGGAGCCGCTCGTCGAGGTCGACGTGAACGGCACGCGCATGGCCTATGGTCCCGTAACGGCGGCCGACGTGCCCGCGTTGTTCGCCGCCGGGCTGCTGCGCGGCGGTCATCACGATCTGAGCCTGGGGCCAACCGAGCAGATTCCCTGGCTCGAATCGCAGCAGCGGCTCACGTTCGCGCGCGTGGGCATCGTCGATCCGGCCGACCTCGACGACTACCTCGCGCATGGCGGCTACAAGGGCCTCGCGAGGGCCTTGACGATGTCCTCAGAGGCGATCGTGCAGGAGGTCACTGACTCCGGGCTGCGCGGCCGCGGCGGCGCAGCGTTCCCGACCGGCATCAAGTGGAAGACCGTGCTCGACGCGCCCGCGGATCAGAAGTACGTCACGTGCAACGCCGACGAGGGCGACTCGGGAACCTTCGCCGATCGCATGCTGATGGAAGGCGATCCGTTCGTGCTGATCGAAGGCATGACGATCGCCGCGCTGGCCGTCGGCGCGACGCAAGGGTTCATCTACCTGCGCGTCGAGTACCCGCACGCGCACGCCGCGCTCACCGCCGCGATCGCCGCCGCGCGGAAGCGCGGCTATCTCGGCCGCAGCATTCGCCACACCGGCAAGGCGTTCGACCTCGAGGTTCGGCTGGGCGCCGGCGCCTACATCTGCGGCGAAGAAACCTCCATGCTGGAGAGCCTCGAGGGCAAGCGCGGCGAGATCCGCCCGCGTCCGCCGCTGCCCGCCGTCAAGGGCCTCTTCGGCAAGCCGACGATCGTCAACAACGTTGTCTCGCTCGCGAGCGTGCCGATCGTGCTCGACAAGGGGGCGGCGTTCTACCGCGACTTCGGCATGGGCCGCTCTCGCGGGACCCTGCCAATCCAGTTGGCCGGCAACGTCAAACGCGGCGGGTTGATCGAGCGGGCGTTCGGCCTGACGATGAGGGAACTGCTGGACGAGTACGGCGGGGGAACGGCCAGCGGCCGGCCCACTCGGGCCGTGCAGGTCGGCGGGCCGCTCGGCGCCTATGTGCCGCCCGCCGATTTCGACACCCCGATCGACTACGAGGCGTTCGCCGCCGCCGGCGCGATGCTCGGGCACGGTGGCTTCGTCGTCTTCGACGACACGGTGGACATGGCGGCCATGGCGCGCTTCGCCTTCGAGTTCTGCGCCATCGAGTCCTGCGGCAAGTGCACGCCCTGCCGCATCGGATCGACGCGCGGCGTCGAGATCGTGGACCGGATCCGCGCCGGCCGCGATCGAGATGCGCAACTGGTTCTGCTCGAAGATCTGTGCGATACGATGGTAGACGGGTCCCTCTGCGGGCTCGGCGGCATGGCGCCGTATCCGGTGCGCAGCGCGCTGAAGCACTTCCGCGAGGATTTCCTCCGCGCGCCGTAGACCGAGCGAGGCTCTTATGTACGCTCTCGACCATGTTGATGCGGGTACGCCGTCCAGCCCGTCCACACGGCTGGTCACCCTCGACATCGACGGCGTGACCGTGACGGTGCCGGAAGGCACGTCGCTCATGCGCGCCGCCTCGTCGGTCGGCCTCCAGATTCCCAAGCTGTGCGCGACCGATACGCTCAAGGCCTTCGGCTCCTGCCGGCTGTGCCTGGTCGAGATCGAGGGGCGCCGCGGCTACCCCGCGTCGTGCACGACGCAGGCCGCCGATGGCCTGAAGGTCCGCACGCAGAGCCCGAAGCTCGCGGCGCTCCGTCGGAACGTGATGGAGCTGTACGTCTCCGACCATCCGCTCGAGTGCGTGACCTGTTCAGCCAACGGGCACTGCGAGCTGCAGGACATGGCCGAGGTCGTCGGCGTGACCGACACGCGCTACGGCCTGACCGGTGCCAACCACCTGGCCGCGACGCCTGACGCGAGCAATCCCTACTTCACGTTCGATCCGTCGATGTGCATCGTCTGCTCCCGCTGCGTGCGGGCGTGCGACGAGGTGCAGGGCACGCTCGCGCTCACGATCCAGAGCCGCGGGTTCGCGTCGACGGTCAGCGCGAGCCAGCACGAGCCGTTCATGACGTCCGAGTGCGTCTCCTGCGGCGCCTGCGTCGAGGCGTGCCCGACGGTGGCGTTGACGGAGAAGTCGGTCATCGAGCGTGGCGTCGCGGATCGCGCCGTCACGACGACCTGTGCGTACTGCGGCGTCGGCTGTTCGTTCAAGGCCGAAACGCGGGGCGGCGAGATCGTGCGCATGGTGCCGAACCGCGACGGGCAGGCCAACCACGGCCACGCCTGCGTGAAGGGGCGGTTCGCGTTCGGATACGCGACGCATCCGGATCGGATCACGACGCCCATGATCCGCCGGTCGATCGACGATCCGTGGCAGGAAGTGACCTGGGACGAAGCGATCGACCACACCGCGCGCGAGTTCCGGCGAATCCAGGCGACGTACGGCAAGGACAGCATCGGCGGCATCACGTCGTCGCGCTGCACGAACGAGGAGACGTTCCTCGTCCAGAAGCTCGTGCGCGCCGCGTTCGGAAACAACAACGTCGACACCTGCGCGCGCGTGTGCCATTCGCCGACCGGGTACGGCCTGAAGCAGACGATCGGCGAGTCTGCCGGTACTCAGCGGTTCGACTCCGTGATGAAGGCGGACGTCATCGTCGTCGTGGGGGCGAACCCGACGGACGGGCACCCGGTGTTCGCGTCGCAGCTCAAGCGGCGGCTTCGCGAAGGCGCGAAGCTCATCGTCGTGGACCCGCGGCAGATCCAGCTCGTGCGGACGCCCCATATCGAGGCCGCGTACCATCTGCAGCTCCGGCCGGGCACGAACGTCGCGCTGTTCACCGCGCTCGCGCACGTCGTCGTCACCGAGGGGCTGGCGAGGGAGGCGTACGTTTCGGAGCGCTGCGAGGCGGACTCGTACGAGAAGTGGAAGCAGTTCGTGGCCGATCCGCGTCATTCGCCGGAGGCCACTGAAGCCGTCACGGGCGTGCCGGCCGACCTCGTACGCGGGGCCGCGAGGCTGTACGCGTCGGCTGCGAACGGCGCCATCTACTACGGCCTCGGCGTGACCGAGCACAGCCAGGGCACGACGATGGTGATGGCCATCGCGAACCTGGCGATGTCGACCGGGAATCTGGGCCGCGAAGGCGTCGGCGTGAACCCGCTGCGCGGCCAGAACAACGTGCAGGGATCGTGTGACATGGGGTCGTTCCCGCACGAGTTCAGCGGATACCGTCACGTGTCCGATCCCGACGTGCGGTCGAGCTTCGAGCGCGCGTGGGGCGTGCCGCTCGAAGCCGAACCCGGCCTGCGGATTCCGAACATGCTCGAGGCGGCGCTCGACGGCAGCTTCAAGGGGATCTACATCCAGGGCGAGGATCCGGCCCAGTCGGATCCCGACACCCAGCACGTGACCGCGGCGTTCGCCGCGATGGAGTGCGTCGTCGTCCAGGATCTCTTCCTCACCGAGAGCGCGAAGTACGCGCACGTCTTCCTGCCGGGTTCGTCGTTTCTCGAGAAGGATGGCACGTTCACGAATGCCGAGCGCCGCATCTCGCGCGTACGACGCGTGATGCCGCCGCGCGCCGGGCTGGCCGACTGGGAGGTCACGGTGCGGCTGGCCAACGCGCTCGGCTATCCGATGCACTACCGGCATCCGTCCGAGATCATGGACGAGATCGCGCGCCTGACGCCGACGTTCACCGGCGTGTCGTTCGACAAGATCGATCGGCTCGGCAGCATCCAGTGGCCCTGCAACGACGCGGCGCCGGAGGGCACGCCGACGATGCACGTGGGGGCGTTCGTCCGCGGCAAGGGCAAGTTCTTCCTCACGGAGTACATCCCGACCAACGAGCGCACGACCCGCAAGTACCCGCTGATTCTCACGACCGGTCGCATCCTCACGCAGTACAACGTCGGCGCGCAGACGCGGCGGACGAGGAACACCGCCTGGACCTCGGAGGACGTGCTGGAGATCCACCCGCACGACGCCGAGCTGCGCGGCATCAAGGACGGCGACTGGGTCGGGGTCACGAGCCGGTCGGGCGAGATCGTGCTGCGCGCCGACGTCACCGAGCGCGTGCGGCCCGGCGTGGTCTACACGACGTTCCATTTCCCGGAGTCCGGCGCGAACGTCGTGACCACCGAGAACTCCGACTGGGCGACCAACTGCCCCGAGTACAAGGTCACGGCCGTCGAGGTCATGCAGGTCAACGAGCCGTCTGAATGGCAGAAGCGGTTCCGGGCGTTCACCGATCGGCAGCTCGAGTTGCTCAAGGGCGAGCAGCCAGCGCACGTCTGACATGCGGGTCGAGCGTCTCGTCTCGATGGCCAACGACATCGGCGCCTTCTTCGACGCCGAGCCGGACAAGGCCGAAGCGGCGCGCAGCGTCGCCAACCATCTCAAACGATTCTGGGATCCGCGGATGCGGAAAGAGATCGTCGCGCACTACGAGAGCGGCGGCGAAGGGCTCGACGAGCCGGCGCGCTCGGGCGTCCAACTGCTCGCGGGCGCCGGCGGGCCGTAGCGTTGGCTCTCGAGACCACGGCTCTGGCCGCGCGCAGGCCGTGGGGCGCGGGGCTCGGACGCATGCCGAACGCGAGGCGTGCGCCGCAACGCGAGCCGCATCCGATGATGGTCGAATGAAAGGCGTCGCTGCCGGATCAGTTCAAGGGCACGGCGGCTTCTGACGCGGCGGCCTTCATCGGCGCGCGAAGACCTTGGTCAGCCCCTTCTTGTCGAACGCAATCACGTCGTATGAGTCCTTGCGGTCGCCCTGCTCCATGCCGGGCGATCCGACGGGCATGCCGGGCACGGCCAGGCCGAGCACGACCGCGTTGGCCTTGCGCTGCTGCTGAAGCTGTCGCACGAGGTCGGCGGGGACGTGTCCTTCGAGCACGATACCGCCGACGAGCGCCGTGTGGCACGACTCGAGCGCCGGTGGCACGCCGTGCTTGCGCTTGATCGGCGCGACGTCCGCGATGTCGTGCACCGTGGTCGTGAACCCGTTCGCGCGCATGTGCGCGACCCAGTTGCCGCAGCAGCCGCACGTCGGCGACTTCCACACCTCGAGCACGTTCCCGGCCGTACCTTGCGCGCCCAGGCTCCGCAACGGCGCCGCCACCACCAGCGCACCGCTCGCCGCCATCAGCCATTCACGTCGAGTCATCACAAGCTCCAAAGCATCGGGTCATCGGACCATCGGATCGTCGGGCCAACGCATCGGGTCATCGGATCATCGGGCTATCGCATCGGATCATCCGACCATCGGGGCATCGGACTATCGCATCGGACCATCGGACCATCGAACCCTGCCGGACCCGGGACCCGGCACCCGGGACCCTGGACCGTTTTTGCTAGTATCCCACGCGATGACGTCCGACCGCCTTCGCGCGTTGCTCTCGATCTACCGCGACGGCCTGCTCCACGATACGGTCCCGTTCTGGATTCCGAGAGCCGTGGACGCCGAGTGCGGCGGGTTCCTCACGTGCCTGGACCGCGACGGTTCGGTGCTCCAGACCGACAAGCCCGTGTGGGTGCAGGGCCGGCTGACGTGGCTGCTGGCCACGCTCTACAACACGATCGAACGGCGGGAGGACTGGCTCGCGTACGCGAGACACGGCGTCGAGTTCCTCACGCGCCACGGCTTCGACGCCGATGGCCGGATGTTCTACGCGGTCACGCGCGACGGGCGGCCGCTCCGCAAGCGCCGCTACCTCTTTTCGGAGACGTTCACCATCATCGCGCTCGCCGCGTGCGGCACGGCCTCGAAGGATCCGTCGCTCGTCGCCCGCGCGTTGGAGCTCTTCAAGCTGGTTCTGCGCTATCACCGTGAGCCGGGACGGCTCGAGCCGAAGGTGAATCCCACGACCCGGCCGATGAAGGGGCTGGCGATGCCGATGATCCTGATCGCCACGGCACAGGAGCTGCGCAAGGCCGTGCGCGATCCGCTCTGCGACGAGGTCATCGCCGAGTCGATCGCCGAGATCGAGCGCGACTTCGTGAAGCCCGATCTGCGATGCGTGCTCGAGACGGTCGGGCCGAACGGCGAGGTCTACGACACGTTCGAGGGCCGGACGGTCTGCCCGGGACACGCGATCGAGGCCGGCTGGTTCATCCTGCACGAAGCGCGGCACCGCGGCGGCGACGGGCGGCTCCTCGAGTTGGGCGCTCGAATCATCGACTGGTCGCTCGTTTTCGGCTGGGACGATCGCTATGGCGGGCTGATGTACTTCCGCGACGCGCGCGGCCTGCCGAGCGCCGAGTATCCGCACGACATGAAGCTCTGGTGGCCGCACAACGAGGCGATCATCGCCACGCTGCTGGCGCACCATCTCACGGGCGAGCCCCGATACGCGCGCTGGCACGCGATGGTGCACGACTGGGCGTACGCGCACTTCCCGGATCCGGTCCACGGCGAGTGGTTCGGCTACCTGCACCGCGATGGCTCGGTGTCGACGACGCTGAAGGGCAACATGTGGAAGGGGCCGTTCCACCTCCCGCGCATGCAGTGGTACTGCACGCGGCTGATTGAAGAGATGCTGGGCGAGCGCGGCGCATGACCTTCACCGCTCAACTGCAGCCGCTCGACTACGTCGTCATGGCCGCCTACATGGCGGTGCTCGTCGTCATGGGCGCGGCACTGCGGCGGCGCGCCGGCGGCGACCTCGAGAGCTACTTCCTCGCCGGCCGGCGGCTGCCGGGCTGGCTCAACGGCGCGTCGTACGCCGCGACGTGCATGAACGCCGACGTCGCGCCGGCCTACTGCGGCATGACCGTCATCACCGGCGTGTTCGTCGCCTGGTGGTATCTCAGCCGCTTCGGGCTCGGCCTGATGATCGGCGCCGTGCTGTTCGCCGTGTTCTGGCGCCGCCTCGCGCTCACGACCTCGCCCGAGTTCTACGAGCTGCGCTTCAGCGGCGGCCCGGCCATCGCGGTCAGGACCTGGGTGGCGCTGCGCAGCGTCTTCATCGCCGTCGTCGCCTGGACGGGCGCCGGCCTGCTCGGCATGCACAAGGTCGCGCAGCCGATGCTCGGCTGGAGCCTGTGGACGACGTTCGCCGTCGTCGTGCCGATCATCCTGTTCTACGTCCTGCTCTCCGGCTACATCGGCGTGGTGATCTCGGACTTCTTCCAGACGCTCGTCATCATCGTCGCGTCGCTCACGCTGGTGTGGGCCGTGCAGGCCGACTTCGGCGGGCCGTCCGCGCTCCATGCCGCCGTGCTCGCGGCCGCGGGTCCGCAAGCCGTGCAGTGGTACCCGCCTCTCCAGCACGAGCTGCTGGGCGTCGTCGGCGTGGTTGCCTGGGCGGTCGGCACGGCCGTGGGCTACGGCGGGGACACGGCGCCGATGGCGGGTGCCATGGAGGGCCAGCGCATCCTCTCGTGCCGGAACGGACGGGAGGCCGCGAAGATGTACGTCTGGACGCAGGTCATCCTGTTCCTGATGCTCGCGCTGTTGACGTTGCCTGCGCTCGGCGCGATCGTCCGCTGGCCCGGGCTGCGCGACGGCAGCATCAACAAGGAGCTGGCGTACGGGATGCTGCTCGGCCACTACCTGCCGGCCGGCGTGCTCGGCCTGGCGGTCAGCGGGATCCTCGCGTCGATCATGTCCACCGTCAGCTCGAACATGAACTTCGGCGCGCAGGTGTTCGTGAACGACGTCTACCGCCGCTCGGTCGTCCGGCGCGCGTCGGATCGCCACTACCTCGTGGTCGGCCGGATCGTGGCCGCGACGATCGTGGGCCTCTCGATGATCGTGGCGAGCACGGCCGAGAACGTCATCGACATCTCGGTCTTCATGCTGGGGCTCTCGTCGGCCGAGCTCACGGCGAACTGGGCGCAGTGGTGGTGGTGGCGGTTCAACGGCAAGGCCCGCGCCGCCGCGTCGTTCGGCGGCCCGCTGCTGTTCCTCTTCAACCAGTACGTCGTGTTCCGCTATTTCATCGACGCCGGCGAGGCGTCGGCCTATCTCGTCGTCTTCGCGTCGATGGCGTCGACGTGCGTGCTCTGGATCGCCGTGGCGCTCTTGACCGAGCCGGAGCCCGAGGCGCAGCTCGTGGAGTTCTATCGCCGCGCGCGTCCGCTCGGCTCGTGGGGACCGATCGCGAAGAAGGCGGGGATCGCGCCGCTGGGGTGGGCGCCGATTGCGCGCGGGCTCGGCATCGCGGCGCTCGGCGCCACGATGGTCGGCGCGGCGATCATCGCGCTCTCGACCGCCTACGTGGGTCGTTGGCCGATCGTCGCGATCGCCGCGGCCGTGAGCCTGGTGACCGGCCTGGCGTTCAAGCGCACCTTCGGATCGTTCGTCTCCGTGTCCTGATCCATGCGCGTGTTCGTCGCGACGATGCTCGGAGGCGACGCGCAGCGTTGGTGCCACGCCGGGCTCGACGAGTTGCTCGGCCAGCATCGCGACGTGCTCCGCCCGGTGCCCGCCGGCACGCTGCACCTGACGCACTTCTTCTGCGACGATCTCTGCGATGTGCCCGTGGAATCGGTCGCCGGCGCGGTAGCCGCCACGGCGGCGGCCTGGCCGGCCTTCAGGATCCGGCTCGGCGGCCTGCGCACGCTGCCGCCCGGGCCGAGGCCGCGGTTGATCAGCCTGGAGGTGCCGGCCGGCGGGCCTCGGCTCGCGCAGCTCGCGAGCGCGCTCGCCGCGAGCGTCCGTCGCGCGCACCCAGCGCTCGCCATCGATCCAGCACGGTCCGCTCACGTGACGCTCGCCAGGTTCCGGAAACATGCCGGCGGCCGTGACGCGCGCGCGGTCGGCCGCGAGCTCGACGGCGTGTCGCGGCAGATGGGCGTGCGCGACGAGCCGATCGATCGCATCGAGCTCGTGCGCAGCACGTTGACCGACGCCGGGCCGGCGTACGAGACGCTGTCTCGCGCGGCGCTGTCAGGAACGGACGCGTGACGTCGCGTGCGGCGCGGCGGCTGGCGGCCGACGCGCTCGGGCTCTACGTGGCGTCACGTGCCGTCGGCCTTGCCATCCTGCTGCTGGTCGAGGATCGACTGCACGGCGCGCGGTTCCCCGGCGGTCCGCCGCTGCGGTTGTGGGCCGACGCGGTGGCGCGATGGGATGCCGTCTTCTACCGCTCGATCGCCGTGGACGGCTATCCCGTCCCGCTTCCGGTCGATGGCGCCGGCGCCGTGCAGCCCAACAACTGGGCGTTCTTCCCGGCGTTTCCCCTCCTGACGCGCGGCGTCAGCGCTGCGACTGGCGTGGGCTTCGAAGCCGCCGCCGTGCTCTTGAACCTCACGCTCGGCGCCGTCGCGTGCGTCTGGCTGGCCGCGCTCGTCCGGCGAGTCGCCGACGATCGGGCTGCGCTGAGGGCGGTCGGTCTCTGGACCTGTTTTCCGACCGCGTTCGTGCTGCAGGTGCCGTACTCGGAGGCGTGTTATGCCGCGTGCGCGATAGGCTGCCTGTACGCGCTCGTCGCGCGCAGGCCCGGGCTTTCGTCGGCGCTGCTGGTTGGAGCGGCGCTCAGCCGCGGCTACGTCCTGCCGCTCTCGGCGGCTGGGGTGGCATTCGTCGCGTCGGAGTGGCGCACGCGCCGTGATGTCTGGCGATCTCCCGCCATCCTCGGGCTCGCGCTCACTGCCGTCGCCGCCCCGTGGCTTTGGATGCTGATCGCCGCGATCGCGACCGGCCGTCTCGACGCCTATCAGGCGACACAAGAGGCCTGGGGGCTGTCGTTCGACGCTGCCCGGGCATTGGACCGCTGGCGCGACGCCATCGGCGCGTTGGGCCACGACCTGTATTTCACGGCCACGGTGGTCTCTCTCGCGCTGGCCTGCGTGACCACCGTGTTCGCGTGGACGGTGTCGGTCGGCATGGAGCTCCGCGCGTACGCCGTCGCTGCTGCGCTCCTCCTCGTGGCCATCAGCCAGCCCGGCGCTGTCGCGATCGGTTCCGTCCCTCGATTCACGTTCGGCATCGTGTCGATCCCCATCGTGCTCGCGATGCGCACGAGCGATCGCGCCACCGCCGGCCTGGCGCTGCTGGGGCTGGCACTCCAGTACTTCTGGGTCTTGAACGTCTGGACAGGAAGAATAGGCGTGGCGCCGTAGGGACGCGGTTGCTGGCGTGAGGCCGTGGGCTGCGCGACGCTCTTTCTGTCCAGGTCACGACCCACGAGCGAAGGTCGGCGCAGGGACGACTGTGGTATTCCGCTTGCACACACCCGGCCGAATGACAGGATCCGGTTCGTCTTCGCGTCGCCGCAGGCTCCTCCTCTGGCTGGCGATCGCCGGCGTCAGCGTGCCGGCGACCCTCGCGATCGCCTCGCTGATCCTCCTCCAGCCGAACCGGTTCAGGGCGACGGCCGAGCGTGAGTTGTCGGCCCGTCTCGGCCTCGATGTGCGCATCGAGTCGCTATCGCTGTCGATCGTGCCGCGGTGGCGCGTGTCGGGCACGAGCCTCGTCGTCCGCGACCCGGCGCAGCCAGAGCTGCCGCCGTTCCTGGCCATCGATCACTTCTGGATGGACGTCGGGCTGCTGTCCGCGCTGCGGCGCCACGTCGACACGGTGCACGTCGGCGGGTTGCGGATCAACGTGCCGCCGGACGACAGCCGTCCGGACTTCGACCTTCCGGATGACGGCGAAGCCGCGGGCGACATCATCGTCAATCGCCTCGAGACCGAGAATGGAGAGCTGACGATTCTCCGCAAACAGGCCGACCAGCCTCCGCTGGTGTTCAAGATCCGGGAGCTGGAGGTCCGCGATGTGGGCTTCGGCCGGAAGATGCCGTTCTCGACGTCGCTCGTCAACCCTGTCCCTGAAGGGCGCGTCGACACGTCGGGCACCATCGGTCCGTGGCGCAAAGGGCAGCCGGCGGCGCTGCCGCTCTCGGGGGACTACACGTTCTCGCTCGCGGATCTCGACACCATCAAGGGCGTCGGCGGCACGCTGACCTCCGAAGGGACGTACGAAGGGCACCTCACGGCGATCCGCGTGGCCGGCTGGACCGATACGCCGGACTTCAACCTCGACATCGGCGGCAAGCCGGTGCCGCTGAAGACGACCTTCCGCGCCGTCGTGGACGGCTCGAACGGGTCGACCGAGCTCGAGAGCGTCGACGCCACGCTCTTCGACACGCCGCTGCACGTGACCGGCCGTGTCGAGAATCTGCCCGGCCCTGGCCGTCACGACATCTCGCTGAAGGTGACGATCGACAACGGCCGAATCGAAGACCTCCTGCGGCTCTCGATGGACGCGTCGACGCCGATGATGACCGGGGCCATGACGCTCGAGAGCACGGTTGCGCTGGCACCGGGCCGCGGGCCGGTTCGCGACCGCCTGGCGCTCCGCGGCGCGTTTCGCCTCGCGCAGGCGCACTTCACCGATGGGCAGGTCCAAGCGAAACTCGTCGATCTGAGCCTCCGCAGCCGGGGCAAGCCGCCGAAGGGGGCCGCCGCGAAGCCGAAGGACGCGCGGCTCGCCACCAATCTGCGGGGTCGCTTTCAGATGGCGCGCGGCGTGCTGACGCTGACGAGCGTCACGTTCATGCTGCCCGGCGCCACCGTGGCGGTTCGTGGCCGCTACGGCCTCGCGAGCCGGACGATGGACTTCGACGGCACGCTGCGCATGCAAGCCACGGTGTCGCAGGCGGTCGGCGGGGTCAAGTCGTGGTTCATCAAGCCGTTCGACTGGCTGTTCCGCCGCGACGGCGCGGGCGCCGTGGTGCCGATCCGGATCAGCGGCACGCCCGACGATCCGAAGCTCGGCGTCCGGATCGGCAAGGTGCTCACGAGGAGCGACTGATCACTGATCTGGCAGCTTCTCATCCGGCTCGTTCGCGTCCTCGACCTCGTGCTGGCGCTGGCGATCCCAGGCTTCCTGCCGCACCTTCTGCGTCTTGTCGTCGTCGGCTCGCGGCGCGCGGGCGCGGGCTTTGGATTCCTCGGGCGAGTGCTGGTGCTCGGGGAGATTGTCCGGCCGATAGGGCGCATCCGGCTTGAGGCCGATCTCGAGTTTGTCCTTCGCGCTCATGGGGTCCTCCTCTTGCTCGTTCAGGAACAGCGTTCCGAGACGGTCCGCATCTTCTGCACGGTCAGGACGTCATTGGCGCCGACGGTCCCGGTGACTTCGACGGTGCGGCCCAGCGCTCCCGGAATGTCGACGTTGCCGCCCGCCGAGAGCCGGTAGATCCGGCTGCCGCCGTTCGCCTTGACGACGAGCTTGTAGATATCGGCGCGCGACGCGGCGTCCCGCTCCACGCAACCGACCACCGTGATGGCTTGCGGTACCGTTTCGGCGGCAGGCGCCGCCTCCGGTCTCGACGCCAGCACACCGGCCATCGCGATGGCGAACACGACTCCCAACATGGCTCTCATGGGTCAATACCTCGTCTCGTAGATCAGATCCACTCCGCCTGCTTCGTTGCGCCGGTCCGCCCGCTGTTCCGGTGCGCCCTGCGCGATCGACGTCACCAGCCGCAGGACGTCCGAAAGCCGGTACTCGACGGACAGACGCCGCCGATCGCCCCGTCCGACTTCCTGCCGGACGCCGACGTACAAACGCTCGCCGATCTGGCTGCCGAGTTGCACGACCGGCGCGCTCGATCCGGATGGCGCCTGAATCTCGAACAGGTCGAGGTTCAGCGCCCGGGCCACCGAGTCAGCCACCGGCGTGGCGATGGCGCCCGCCGCCATCGACGCCACGCGCTCGGACAGCGACGTCCGCTCCGAGCTGCCGAGCTCGTTGATCTGCTGGCCGAACACGATCAGCGACAGTACTTCCGCGTCGTCGAGCGGCGGACGGCTCGCGAGCCTGATCGTCGGCTCGCGCATCGTCCCCTGCACCTGGACCTCCGTCTCGACGCCAGAGATGACGCGCGTCGCCGTGATGTCGAGCGCCGGGTCGATCGGCTGCTGACCCCGGAATCTGACGGTGCTGTCGCGTTGAACGTCGAACCGCCGCCCTTGGAACGCGTAGTAGCCGCGCTGCACGCCGAGGCTGCCGGTGATCGCCAGCGGGGCGCCGGGCCGTTTCGCGACGTCGAGCGATCCGCCGGCGACGATGTTCACGTCGCCGAGCCCGATGGCCGAACCATCCATCCGCAGAGCGCGGCCGCGAATCACGAGGTTGTCCGGCATCGTGACGGCGATCGCGAGATCGACACGGTCGAAGAGGCCGGGCGCCGCCGCTGCGGCGCTGTCCGCGCCAGCCGCCTGGTTTGCAGACGGGGCCGCCGGCGTGGGCGCGGGTGGAGACGGGCTCGAGTCCTGTAGAGCGGCGGACGATGGTGCCGCGGCGCCGGGCGCTCCTGCGCCCGCCCGTATGCCGCCGGGTGAGGCCTCGGGAGCATCGGCATCCTCCGGTGCCTGCGGCCGCGTGCTGTAGACGTTCTTCGTCAGCGTCTCGAGAATCTGGTCGACCTCGAGGCGGCCTTGCGCGATCCGGAGATCGCCCGTGATACGCGGAGAGAGAAACCCGCCGGCAGCCTGCAGCGTGCCGTCGACCTGCAGGCTGCCGGACTTGTTGTTCAGCACGTGGAAGTCCGACGCCTTCAGCCGGACGTCGAGCGAGCGCTCGGCGGCCGCGCCGATGACGTCGAGCCCACCCTCCGCGCTCAGCGTATGGCCGTCGTCGTCGGTGAGCTGCAGGCGCTGGATGCTCAGGTGGTTGCGGGCGAACGCCAGGCGCGCGTCGAAGTTGCGGTAGCGGACGCCCGTCGTGTCGAGCATGAAGCCGGCCTGGTCGATCGCGATGCTGCCGTCGACGAACGGTGCGTGCGTCTGGCCGGTTACGTGCACGTCGAACGTGCCCGTGCCGGTCACGTCGGTCACTTCCGTCGTGAAGCCCTGGATGAAGCCCAGGTCGATTGGCGTGCTCTGCACGCGCACGTCGAGTCCCGGCGTCGCTCCCGTGGCGGCGGCCGTCGGGACCCCGACGGTTCCGGCAATCGTCAGCCGGTTGGCCGAGGTCTGCTGCAGCTCGGCGTCGATCGTCGCGATCGATTCGGCGTACCGGACGTTGCCGCGGGCGGCCGTGAACGGCATGTTCTCGATGCGACCGTTGACGATCAGGAACTCGGCGGCAACGTCCGGCGTGCGGATCGGCCCCTGGATCGTGGCGGTGGCGTTCAGGAGTCCGTCGAGCTTCCGGCCGCTCATCAGGATCTGATTGAGATCGGCGAGCTGCACGCGCTCGGCCCGCACGGTGAGCGGCGGCGCGTCGTCCGGCGGCGGCTGGTCGCCGAGGCCGACGTCACCGCCCACCTCGATGCGCTGATCCCCGCGCGCGAGCACGAGCGAATCGACGTGTACGCGGTCGTCCCCGAGGTCGATCCGCGCCGCTCGTCCGGCCGGCATGGCCCAGACCGCGCCCGCCGTGTCGATCTGCAGGTGTCGAAGCGCAATCTCGCGCTGCTCCGGCTGGAGCGAGAGGACGCCGGCGAGCTCGACCGTCCGGGTTGCCTGCTCGATGCGCGTGTCGAGCGTGACCAGGCGCCGGTCGTAGCCCGCGGTGCCGCCGAGCCGGACGATCTCGAGGCCGCCGGCCTTCACGAACGTCGCCTCGACCTTCGAATTCGCCCGCAGGAGATCCGGATTGCGCTCCGGCAGTGTGGCGGTGAACGTCGTGCCCAGCGTGAGGGCGGACGTGGAACCGTAGGCGATCGACCGGGCATTGAGCGCACCCTCGGCCTGCGGCGAATCCGCTGGCCCGGTGACGCGTGCGTTCAGATCGGCCGCGCCGGCCAGGTCGATGCCCACGATCTTGCCGACGGCCGACAGGTCGTCGGCGGCAGCGACGACGCGCAGGTCGGAGTTACCGGTCGGGCCGAGCGCGGCCGTACCGTCCGCGTCCAGATGGAGGCCGGCGGCGGCGAGCGTCAGCGTGCGGATGGTGGCGACGCCGCCGACGAGGTCGGCGTCGATCATGCCGTTCTCGACCGTCACACCGCGCGCGGTGGACCGCTGCAGCGCGACTCGACCGCGGACGTCCAGGGTCTCGACGCCGATCGGCGCGCCGAGATCGTGGAACGTCACGGCGACGTCCGTCGTCCCGTTCAGCTCGAACGGCGGGAGGCTGTTCAAGCCGGCGAGGGTCGGCGTCACGCCTTGGAAATCGCCGGCGGCCCGCACGGCGAGCCGTTGGCCGTCGAGCGCCACGTTCAGAGCCATCGCGCCGAAATGGGCGCCGCCCAACGTCGAATCGGCGAGCGAGGCATCCGCGCTGATCACGCGTCGCCCGGGGCCCGACTGCGTGCCTTCCACCGCGAACGTGCCGCTCACTTCGCCGTGGAAGCGATCCTCGGCGAGCAGGGGAATGTCGAGCGGCGCCGACAGCCGCTGCACGTCGAGCCCCGCGATCTCGCCCTGCGCGCGGTAGGCCACCACGCCGCCCGCTGACTCGACGTGGCCGGTCGTGCCGGGTTGGAGCGACGCGCCCTCGAACTCGGACTGCTCCAGCGCCACGTCCGCCGACCAGCCTTCCGTCCCCGTCCGCACGGCATACCGGCCGTTCAACGTCGTCGTGAACCGCGGCAGCTCGAGCGTCGGCGGAAGGTTGGTCAACGCGGCAGACCGGAACGTTCCGGTCGCCGTCAGCCCCGCGCGGCTGCCGCTCTCGGCATTGGCGAACTGCCATTTCGCATCAGTGGCGACCGTCGCGCCGTAGGCCGCCGCCGTTCCCCGGAATCGGAGCAGACCTCGATCGAGGCCGCCGGCGATGTCGAGGGCTGTCGCCTCGTAGCCGAACGCCTTGGCGTGCGGTCCCGCGAACGTGAACCTCAACGACGGCGGGGCGCCCGAGGCCAGGACGCCGCGCACGGTGGCGCGCCCCGTGATGTCCGAGGTCCATCGCGGCGTGTCGAAGATCGTCGCCAGATCGAGCGACGTCGTGTCCACCGTGGCGGCGAGCGAGCGACCGTCATCGCTCGTCGTCAGCTCGACGTCTCCGGCCGTCCGGCTCGCTGCCCGCGCGAGCTCGAAGCGCACGCGCACGTCGGCGAACGAGCGGAGGAACTCGCCAGACAGCGCCTGGATGACGTAGCCCGTCGTCTCTTCGCGGCCTGTGAGGCGGCCGACGTGCATGGCCATGCCCTCGGCTTCGCGTCCGAGCGTCGCATCGAGCTGCACGTCCATGAGCGCGCGCCGCGCCATGGCGCGGGGGACGATCTCGACCGCGCCGCCCGAAACGCTGAGACGGCGGATCGCGAAGGCCATCGGTTCGCCCGACGGCGTCGCGGACGGCTTCGCGAGCCGAGCGACGTTCCATCCCTGCTCGGTCTCGACGACGCGCACGTGCGGATCGCGGAGCACGACCTCGGAGAGCACGAGCCCCTGCCGCACGAACGTGAGCAGGCTGTAGCGCACCGTTACGGCGGGGGCTTCGACGACGGTCACGCCGTCCTGGACCAGCCTCACGTCGTCGAGCGCGACGCCCGAGAGCAGCGCGCCGCCCAGCCGGCCGATCGAGAGCTGGCCGTTCAACACGCGATTCGCACGGTTGACGGCCAGATCGCGCAGCCGGTCCTTGGCCCACGACGTCTGGAGCACGATGAGGCCCAGCACGACCACAGCCGCAGCGAGTGCGAGGAAAGCGGCCAGGGCGAGCAGGAGCCAGCGGGCGACGCGCATCAGAACGCCTGCCCGATGCTGACGTGTACGCGCCAGTGCCGACGCTCGGGCTCGCCGTTCACGACGAGCCCGGGGATCGGGTTGAGCTGGTAGCCGAGATCGGCGCGCAGGGGACCGACCGGCGTCTGGTAGCGAAGACCTGGGCCGATGTTCACGCGCAGCCGCAGGCGTTCATCGGACCAATCGCTCGAGCCGACGCTGCCCGCATCGACGAAAGCGACGCCGTTCAGCTTGCCACCGGCCGGGAATCTGAGCTCGGACGACAGGAGCACGAGCGCGCGGCCGCCGATCGGCAGGCCGTCCTCGTTGAGCGGGCCGACCTGGAATCGGCCCCAGCCTCGAAGGCTGGTCGAGCCGCCCAGGAAGTAGCGGCGTGAGAACGGGATCGTGGTCGAGTCTTCCGCGATCACCGAGCCGAGGTTGACGCGGCTGGCGAGCACGGCCGGACCGACCTGGCGATACGCCCGGCCCTCGACCAGCACTTCGTCGAACCGGTAGGTGCCGCCGAAGAGCCAGGGCGCGGCGTGCTCGAGGTGGAGCGAGAGGATCGTCCCGCGCCGCGGCGCCACCGGGTCGTCCACGGCCCGCCGCTCGAGATCGAAGTCCACGGAGGCGAGCGTGCCCGCGCCGCGCCCCGTCTCCGGGTCCAGCCCCAGCGCGATCCGTTCCTCGCGCCGCGACAAGTCCTGCAGCGCGTCCGCTCGCACGCCGTATTTCAGGTGCTCGTGCGCGTAGCCGAAACGCACGTTGTAGCGGACCGCGTCGTTCGGATTCTCCGCCGAGGTCTCCGTCTGGTAGGCGATGCTGGCGCGGCCGCCGTACGACTCGGAGCTGTAGGACAGTTGCTCGAGGTGCTCGGCGCGGCCGGAGACCGTGAGCGACCAGCCCGGCCGCCAGAGGTACGGCTCGGTGAAGTTCAGCCGGACGCTGCGTTCGAGGAAGGACGCGCGCGCCTCCACCTCGGCCTTGCGCGCGCCGCCCAAGAAGTTCACGTGCTGCCAATCGACCGTGCCGCGCGCGCGCTCCTCCGTCCCGTAGCCGATGCCGAGCCGCAAGCGGCGCGGCGGACCTTCCGCGACGGTGACGCGCACGGGGACGCGTTCGCCCTGCGGCTCGTCCATGCGCGGCGAGATGTTCGCCAGGTCGAACAGCTCGAGCGAGGACAGGCGGCGCTGCGACAGTCGGACGAGCCGCTCGCGATAGAGATCGCCGGGCTCGAAGACGATCTGCCGCTGCACGACGTCCGGCGTGACGTGCTCGAGCCCCGTGATGTTGAACTCGCCGAACCGCATCTCTTCGCCGGCGTTCGCGCGGAAGGTCACGACGACCGAGTGCGGCGCCTCGCCGGGCCGTTCGCCAGCGTCCACGGCGGCGAGCGGATAGCCGTTGTTCTTGAACAAGCTCGTCGTCAGGTCGCGCGTGGCGCGCACGGCATTGCGATCGCGGGGCGCGCCGGCCTTGAGCGGAGCGGCGTCCACCTGACGACGGACGTTCTCGGGAAGCGGTTCCAGCCCCTCGAAGCGCACGGCTTCGACCACGACCGGCTCCCCCTCGTCGATGTCGATTCGCACGCGGACTGAAGACCGATCCTCGGCGAGGTCCACGTCGACGCCTCGCACGCGCTGCGACGGATACCCATGGTCTGCGTAGTACGCATGGATGCGCTGCAGGTCGGCTTCGAACTCCGCACGATCGAAGTAGTGTTTCGGCGACCACGGCAGCCAGCCGCTCTCGCGCGTGGCGAGCACCGCTTTCAAGTCGCCGTCGCTGACCGCGTGGAGTCCGGTGAAGGCGACGTCTTTGACGACGATGGCGCCTTCTTCGTGACAGCCGGCCAGGACGAAGACGAACGCTGCGGCCGTCAGGCGGCCGATGATGCGAGACACGGCATCGTTCCAACCAAATACCGTGCCCGGCGCCATAACGCGCCGAAGGTCGCGGGCCGTGGCATCGGAAGGGGAGGGCCAGGCTTGGGTATCCGGGATCGCCTCGCCGCCGGATGCGGGACCCGACGGCCCAAGGTGACCATCGCTTTCCCCTCTCGTGCGTCTATCCCGCGAGCTGAGCATTCCGATGCCCACTGTTGGCACTGCCGAGCAACACCGATCGGGCAGCGAGCCGTCCGGCCGCTGAGCAAAGCCGAAAGCTTGGCGACGAAGTACGTCCCCGAGGCAGACCTCGGCGCGTAGGGCACCGGACGGCGTGATGTCGTAGTTGGGTCCCGATCTTGCGACAGCCGGAAGCAGGTTCCCCTCGAGTACGTCGCAGGATGTGCACGCCAGAACGACGGGGTGTGCGAACGGCTTTCGGTGTCTGCCGGCTCGTTCCGGACGAGGCCGGCTGGGCAGCATCGATGGCCGACACCGTCTGTGGTTCTCAACGCCGTCCCGCGGTCGTGAAAGGACGCCGGTCGTGAACCCGTCCAAAGACATCTTGTTGCCTGGAGACGTCCTGGTGAAGACCGACATCAGCGGCTTCGTGATCGAGAGGGGCGTGCGCGACGTGCGCTACGGGCTCCGCTGGGAGCCCGTCGAGAAGGTCGGGTCGCTGCGCTTCGCGTTGCAGGAGGCGCGCGACCTCGCGATCGCCGCTCACGCGCGGGCGTGGTTCGTCATCGATGCTCAGGAGTACGCGCCGATCCCACTGGACGACGAGTTCTCGATCCGCGCGGCGAGCTGATCCATTCGACGCGTGCCGGCGGCGTGGTCGGAGCGCTCCGTGTCGCGCGTCTTCTTCGCGTCTCAGTCGAGCGGCCGGATCCGGATGTTGGCGTACGCCGTCAAGCTGTTGGGATCGTGCGCCTGAAAGGCGATCGTGCCCGGCGCGATCCGCCGGCTGAGCGTGTCGTAGTTGCTGGTCCACCCGGCCGGCTGCTTCCATCGGACGACCTCCTCGCCCTTCACCGAGATCGCGATGGTGTTGTTCTCGACCCGGATCTCCAGGGGAATCCACTCATCGTCCTTCCCCGGGATGTTCGACAGGTCGACGACGTGATAGAGGCTGCCCGTGCGGATGCGATCCGTGTGGCTGTTGTTCACCTGCACTTCGAACCCCTTGCCCGGAAACCCCTTCTCCTGCCACTCCGTCAGGATGTAGACGCCGCCGTTGGAGCGCTGCCGCGCCATCACGTCGAGCCGGAGATCGAAGTTCAGGAACGTGTGATTCCGGATCGGTCCGTCGTAGTAGAGATGCGACGCGCCGCTCTTTCCATGGGCGACGATCGTGCCGCTGTCGACGCGGAAGGCGTCGGCGGGGCCGCCCACGCGCCATCCGCTCAGATCCTTGCCGTTGAAGAGGCTGGTGAACCCCGATTCGACCGTGCGCGTTGGCGGCGCGGGCAGCGGCGTCGCCGTCTGGTCGATCGGCGGAGGCGGCGGCGCGCCCTGCTGGGCGCTCGGGACCGCGACGGCACCGATCGCCGCCATCAGGATCACCACGAACGACATCGTCGTGCGTCTCATCGGCGCTCTCCTTGGAAGCTGGTGTAGCGCATCCTACCGCGAACCCGGGGACTTGCGAACCTCGAAGGCTTGCCGTCCCGCGGCCTTCGTGCGACTCTACGCGCCGTGTCGCACGTGTCCGCGGAACGAACGGTCGCCGACCTGTCGCGGTTGCTCGAGGTCTCGCGCCATCTCGGGGCGACGATTGAGCTGCAGCCGCTGCTCGCGGGCATCGAACGCGCCGCGCTCGACGTGCTGCGGTGCGAACGGGCGAGCGTGTTCATCCTCGACCGCGAACGGGGCGAGCTGTTCAGCCGGCTCGCGACGGGCGTGCAGGAGATCCGGTTTCCGGCCGATCGGGGCATCGCCGGCGAAGCGGCCCAGCGCATGGCGGTCGTCAACGTGCCGGACGCCTATGCCGATCCGCGCTTCAACCCGGAGATCGACAAGACGACCGGCTACCGGACCCGATCGATCCTGACGCTCCCGATGATCGGCCACGACGGCGAGCTGATGGGCGTCCTGCAGTTGCTGAACAAGCTGAGCGGCCCCTTCACCGCCAACGACGAGGAGCTGGCGCGCACGCTCGGCGCGCTGGCCGGCGTGGCGCTCCAGCGGCAGCTCTTGCTCGAGGCTTTCGCGGAGAAGAAGAAGCTCGAGCGCGACCTGGCGATCGCGCGCGACATCCAGCAGGGGATTCTGCCCGACGCCGCGCCCGCGCTCGACGGCTTCGACATCGCCGGCTGGAACAAGCCGGCGGACGAGACCGGCGGCGATCTCTTCGACTTCATCGAGGTGGCGAAGGGGCGCGTCGGCGTGATGGCCGGCGACGCGACCGGCCATGGCATCGGCCCGGCGCTCGTGGCGGTCGAGTGCCGGGCCCTCATCCGTGCCCTGGCGTTGAGCACGCCAGACCTGGCGCACATCCTCGGGACGACCAATACGCTGCTGGCCAAAGATCTCAGCGACAGCCGGTTCGTCACGCTCTGCCTGGCCTTCGTGGATGGGCCGGGCGCGACGATCGCCTTCGCGAGCGCGGGGCACGGGCCGCTGCTGCATTACCGGGCCGCGACCGATTCGTTCCAGGAGCTCGAGATCTCGGGACCGCCGCTCGGCCTCTTCGACGGCATGTCCTACGAGCCGCCGCCGCCGATCGCGATGGCGCGCGGCGACATGTTCATCGTGCCGACCGACGGCTTCTACGAGTACACGGGACGCGACGGGACGTTCTTCGGCAACGCGCGCATCCAGGACGTCATGCGCGCCCATCGTCACGAGCCGGCCGCCGTGATGGCCGCGCGGCTGTACGATGCCGTCATGGCGTTCGCGGCCGGCGCGCCGCAGCTCGACGACATGACGGTCGTCATCGTCAAACGCCTGTCGTAGGAGGCTGTCTTGTCGTCGCCGAACCCGGTTGTCGTCCCCTCGTCGTCGCTCGTGTCGTGGACGCAGGTGATCTACCTGCTCCACGCGGTGAGCCTGCTCACGGGCATCCTCGGCGCCGCGACGATCGTCGGCGCGTTCCTGATCGGCTGGCCCTCGATCGTCGCCGTGATCCTCAACTACGTGAAGCGCGCCGACGTGCGCGGCACCTGGCTCGAGTCGCACTTTCGCTGGCAGATTCGGACGTTCTGGTACGGCCTGCTCTGGACCGCGCTCTGCGTCGTCTTCGTCGTCGGTACGCTCGGCATCGGGTTGCTGATCGTGTGGCTGCCGATCGCCGTGCTGTCGGTCTGGTTCATCTACCGGATCGTGCGCGGGTGGCTGGCCCTCCGCGACGGCCGGTCGATGTACATCTGAGCCGGCGATCCATCGACCACGCTGAGGCGACGGCGCAATCGGCGCGATGAACGTGAGGGACTGGTTTGCATCGCAGCACCCGGTGGTCCAGGCGCTGTGCGCCTCGATGTTCACCTGGGCGGTGACGGCGGCGGGTGCGGCCGTCGTGTTCTTCGCGAAAGACGTCAGCAGGCGGACGCTCGACACGGCGCTCGGCTTCACCGCCGGCGTGATGATCGCCGCCAGCTTCTGGTCGCTGCTGGCGCCGTCGATTGCGCTGGCCGCCGAGATGGGCGTCGTGCCGTGGGTGCCGGCGCTCGTCGGCTTCCTGGCCGGCGGCGCGTTCTTGCGCCTCGCCGACTGGCTGCTGCCGCACCTCCATCCGCTCATGCCCGCGGCGGAGGCCGAAGGCATCCGCACCAACTGGACGCGAAGCCTCCTGCTCGTGCTGGCGATCACGCTCCACAACATTCCGGAGGGGCTCGCCATCGGCGTGGCGTTCGGCGCGGTCGCGGCCGGCTACGAGGGCGCGACGCTCGGCGCCGCGACCGCCCTCGCCCTCGGCATCGGCCTGCAGAATGCTCCTGAAGGTACGGCCGTGGCCGTGCCGCTGCGGCGCGACGGCCTTTCGCGGCTGCGGAGCTGGTGGTACGGGCAACTCTCCGCCGCCGTCGAGCCGGTGGCGGCGGTGGCTGGTGCGGCGGCCGTCATCGTGATGCGCCCGCTCCTGCCGTATGCGCTGGCCTTCGCGGCCGGCGCCATGATCTTCGTCGTCGTCGAGGAGGTCATTCCAGAATCGCAGGGCGGAGGCAACACGGATGCGGCGACGATGGGCGCGATGGTCGGCTTCGCCGTGATGATGACGCTCGACGTGGCGTTGAGCTGAGCGGACGGAAAGGAGCGGTTTTTCGAGGCGCTTGACAAGGCCCGACCGGATATTTAGCATTTAGAAACCTATTTTTTGATGACTCAAATATCCCGGTGCGCCCTCGCAGTTCTTGCCGCCAGCCTGCTGTTCTCCGCCGTGCCGGTAGCGGCCCAGACGACCGCGACGGTGCGCGGCGTGGTCACCGACCAGCAGGGCAGCGTGATTCCCGGCGCCGACGTGCGCCTGAGGAACGGGTTGACCGGCCTCGAGCGGACGACGACCAGCGATCAGGCCGGTGCGTTTGCGATCGCGAACATCCCGCTCGAGGCCTACGACCTCCACGTGGAGCGCGCAAGCTTCTCGCCGTATCGGCAGCGAATCGAGCTGCGATCCAGCGTGCCCGTGTCGCTGACGGTCGTGCTGCCGCTTTCGGTGCAGGTGGCGGTGACGGTCGCGCCCGACGAACCGCTCGTCGACATGGTGTCGGCCGGCACGCGCACGCAGATCGGCGTGGGGCGCATCGAGCAATTGCCGGTGCCGGTCGGGAGCCGCGGCCTCGAAGCCGTGCTCGTGACGTTTCCCGGTTTCGCCCAGAACGCGAACGGCGCCATTCACCCTCGCGGCGCGCACAACCAGATGACGTTCGTGGTCGACGGCCTGCCGATCAGCGACCAGCTCACCGGCGCGTTCGCGAACGCGCTCGATACGAGCATCGTCCAGAGCGCCGAGCTCATCACGGGCAACGTCCCGGCGGAATTCGGCGGCAAGGTCTCGGGCGTGGCGATCGTGACGAGCCGCAGCGGCCTCGGCATCAGCCGCCGGTTGGCCGGCGACGTGCTCATCTCGGCTGCCGGCTTCGACACGGTCCAGGGCGCGGTGCAGGCCGGCGGCGGGGGCGCCGGCTGGGGCTACTTCGCGTCGGTCACGACGATGCGCACCGACCGGTTCCTGGACCAGATCTCGATTGACAACCTGCACAACTCGGGAGCGTTCGTTCGAACCTACGGCCGTGTGGATCTGATGCCGACGCCGCGCGACATGGTTCGCGTCCACGTGATGGGCGGGCGCTCCGCGTTCGAGCTGGCGAACCTGCGGTCACAGCAGCGGGCCGGCCAGGATCAGCGGCAGGCGCTCCGCGACGTCGCCGTCTGGGGATCGCACCTGCGCACGCTCACGGCCACGTCGACGTTGGAGTCGATCGCCGGCGTGCGGACGGCGACCGCGGCGCTCCGATCCAGCGCTGGCGATACGCCGGTCAGCGCGACCCAGGATCGGCGCGTCAGCACGATCACGTTGGCGGGGCGGCTGACGCGAGGGATCGGGACGACCGTGCTGCGGGCCGGCGCCGACGTCCAGGTGACGCCCGTGCGCGAGCACTTCACCATGGGCATCACGTCGCCGCGCTTCAACGCGCCGGACGATCCTGGTTTCAACGCGGCGCTTGCGCCGTTCGATCTGACGCAGGGCGGCGTGCCGTTCGTCTTCGACGCAGCGCGGACGGGGCACGCCTACGGCGCATTCGTACAGCAGACCTGGCAGACGCGGCGCGTGACGCTCTCGGCCGGCCTCCGTCACGACGTCTATCGCTTCATCGTCGCGGGTCAGCAACTGCAGCCGCGCGTCGGCGTGGCATTCGCGCTGCCAGGCTCGGCCGGCGTGATTCGCGCCTCCTACAATCGCAACTACCAGACGCCGCCGCACGAGAACCTGCTGCTGTCGAGCTCGGAAGCCGCCAGCCGGCTCGCGCCCGAGAGCATCCGTCGAGCGCTCGGCGGCGCCTATCGCCCGATCCGCCCCGAGCGGCAGAACGTGTACGAGCTGGGTTACCAGCGGGCATTCGGCCAGCGTGCGACGCTCGACGTGTCGGCGTACCGGAAGCGGTCTCGCGATCAGCAGGACAACAACAACTTCTTCAACACCGGGATCATCTTCCCGACGGCGCTGGCGGGCATCGACGTGACGGGCGTCGAGGCTCGCCTGACGCTGGCCGAGCGGCGCGGCGTGTCCGGTACGCTCAGCGCGACCGGCGGACGTGCCGTGTCGTCGCCGCCGTTCACGGGCGGGTTGTTCCTCGGACAGGACGCCGTCGACTTGCTCTCGTCGGGGCCGTTCGCCATCGATCACGATCAGCGGCTCAGCGTGCACGGGACCACGACGTATCGCGCCGGCAGTTCGTGGATCTCGGCATCGGTCCGGCACGACAGCGGCCTCGTGGCGAACCCGTCGGATCCGGACGCAGTCGCGGCCGATCCCGATTTCGCCGATTTGCTGCCGTACGTCGACCTCACGGCGGCGGTGCCCCGCGTACGCCCGCGGACGATCGTCGATCTCGCACTGGGTCACGACGTCCGTGCCGCCGGCCGCCCGGCCTGGACCGTCCAGATTCAGGTGACGAACCTGACCAACCGCACCGCCTTGTACAACTTCCAGTCGGTGTTCGTCGGCACGCGTCTCGTTCAGCCGCGTACCATGGCCGTGAGGGTGCGCCGGCACTTCTGATCGGCCGGCCCCGCGATGGACAGAAAGACCCGCCGGCTGGATGGGGCACGGCCTCACTCGCTACCGGCGGGTCGGCAGGTCGTGCGTGACGAGCTCCTCGATACGCGAGCGGCGTGCGTGCACGGCGGGCAGGCGGACGGCCTGCGGCTAGAATCCGTCATGCCGTCGTTCGGTCGAGACTTCCTCCAGCACTGGCTCCTGGATCCCGACATCACGTACTTGAACCACGGTACGCTCGGGGCGCCGCCTTCGCGCGTGCTCGCCGCGCAGCAGGCCATCCGCGACGCGATCGAACGCCAGCCGGCGCAGTACCTGCTGCGTGAGCTGTCGGGAGCGATGCCGATGCCATGGCGGGCCGAAGGCCGGCTGCGCGAGGCGATGCGACCCATCGCGGCGTTCGTCGGCGCCGACGCAGACGATCTGGTCTTCGTCTCGAACGTCACCGTCGGGCTCAACGCCGTGCTGCAGTCATACGACTTGCGGCCTGGCGACGAGGTGGTCGTCGCCGACCTTGCGTACGGGGCGATCGCGAATGCCGCCCGCTACGCGGCTGCGCGCGCCGGCGCTGCCGTGCGCACGCTCGTCATGCCGTTTCCGATTCGCGATCGCGGCGTCGTCGTCGCCGCGATCCGCGATGCGCTGGGTCCGCGCACCCGGCTGCTCGTCATCGACCACATCACGGCGATGACCGCGCTCGTGCTGCCCATCGCCGAGATCTCCGCGCTCTGTCGTGCAGCGGGCGTGCCGGTGCTGGTGGACGGCGCGCACGTGCCAGGCGCGATCGACCTCGACATCCCGTCGCTCGAGGTGGACTGGTACGCCGCGAATCTCCACAAGTGGGCGCACGCTCCGAGGCCGTGCGGCATCCTGTGGGCGCAGCGCGATCGGCAGCCGGCGTTGCACCACCCGGTGGTCTCGTGGGGGCTCGATCGCGGATTCCACGCCGAGTTCGACTGGAACGGCACGTTCGATCCCAGCCCGTGGCTGGCCGCGCCGGAAGGAGTGGCCGCGCTCGAGGACTGGGGGTGGCCCGCGGTGCGCGACTACGTGCACGACCTTGCCTGGACGGCGGGTGCGATGCTCGGCCGGCGCTGGCAGACGACGGTCGAGGCGCCCCGCGACATGATCGGCGCGATGGTCACCGTTCCGCTCCCGGACCGGGCTGGATCGACGGATGCCGACGCGGATCGCGTTCGCCTCGCGCTGCTGACCGAGGCGCGCATCGAGGTGCAGCTCCAGGCCTGGCGCGGACGCCTCTGGGTGCGAGTGTCGGCGCAGGTCTACAACGACCCGGCGGACGTCGAGCGGCTCGGCGTCGCGGTCGATCGTCTGCTGAGATGACCCTCCCCGCGGCTCGCTCTATCGGCGCTTCGCCTTCCGATTGAACGCGAACAGCGCGTGATCGGGCGACCGGATGCCTCGGTACTGCTCAAGCAGGAGCCTGGCGGCGAGGAAGCCGAAAGTCATGCCGTTGCCGCCGTAGCCCAGCGCGAACAGGTGGCCGGGATATCGGCGGTGAGGCCCGATGTAGGGCAGGCTGTCCGGCGTCGTCGCGAAGAGCCCTTCCCACGCGGCGTGGACTCGGCATCGACCGAGCGCCGGAAACAATCGCTCGGCGTGTTCCCGCAGCCGCTGGGCTTCATCGCGCAGCATCCGCCGGCGCCGTGCGGTTGGAACGCGCGGCCGGTCGCCGCCGCCAAGGAGCAGTTGGCCATCGCCGGTCCAGCGCGCGTAGTGATACGGCCGCTCCGCACTCCACGACATCACCTGTCTGGGCGGCGTGCGACCGGCGACTGGCGCGGTGGCGATCACATAGGTGTGCTGGAGTTGGAAGCGGGCTGCGAGGGGCTTGAACGCCGGCGTCGCATATCCGGTCGCGATGACGACGCGCTCGGCTCGAACGCTGCCGGCAGATGTCTCGACGTCGACGGCGCCCCGCCGCGCGACGATGCGCGAGACCGGCGACCGTTCGAAGACGCGCGCGCCCGCGTCTGACGAGGCCGACATCAGCCCGACGCACGCGGCGTACGGGTTCATCTGCAGGTTGCCGCGCGAGCGGATGCCGGCGACGGCGCGCAGACCCGCGATCCGCCGGAGCGCCGCCGCCTCGAGCCACGCGGCGTCCAGGCCGAGCGTCCGCCGGCGCTGCCATTCCCGCCGGAGACGCGCGGCCCCCGCGGCATCGAGCGCGTAGAACACGGAGTCCACGCGTTCGAGGTCGCAGGGGATCCGCAGCCGCCGGAGCGTGCGGACGTAGTCGCGGATCGCCTCGCCCGCGAGCCGCCACAGGCGCGTCACGGCGCGCGCGCCGTACCGCGCCGTGAGGTCCACGACGTCCCGATCCGGCTCACGCATCACCATCGCTGTGCTGACGGCAGTGCTGCCTCGACCCACCCGGCCGGCCTCCAGCACGGCGACGCGCACGCCGGCCGACGCGAACCGCCAGGCGATCGCGGCGCCGGTCATGCCGCCGCCCACGACCACCACGTCGACATCCAGGTGGCCTCGGAGCGCCCGGTACGGTCTTCCTCGCACCGGCGATGGATGAGTGAGCCACACCGAGCGGCCGATCCAGAGCGTCCCCATGACATCGCCCATCTTGGCGGGAGGCTTGCTTTCGATCAAGCAACGGGAGGACGTGATGGCGACCCACAACCATCTGGCTGGAGTGACGACGACGCCGTACTGGATGCAGTCCGCTGCGCTTCCGGCGTTTCCCGCGCTCGACCGCAGCCTCACCGTGGACGTCGTCATCGTCGGCGGCGGCGTGACCGGATTGACCGCGGCGTATCTACTGACGAAAGCCGGCCGGACGGTCGCGGTGCTCGAACGGGATCGCTGCGGGCGGATCGACACGGGGCACACGACGGCGCACCTCACGATGGTGACGGACCTTGGGCTGGGCGCGCTCGTGAGCGCGTTCGGGCGCGATCACGCGCAGGCGGTCTGGGACGCCGGGCTCGCGGCGATCGCGCAGATTGACGAGATCGTGCGCAGCGAGCGCCTCGCTTGCGGGTTCACGTGGGTGCCGGGCTACCTGCACGCACCGATCGACGCGCGTGATGACGAATCGGCGGCGCTGAGGGACGAGGCGGATCTCGCGAGGGCGCTGGGCTTCGACGCGTCGTTCGTGGGCGACGTGCCGGTCGTCCATGCGCCCGGGGTCCGGTACGAGCACCAGGCGCGCATCCATCCGCTGGCGTATCTGTCGGGCCTGGCTCGCGCCGTCATCGCGGGCGGCGGCCGGATCTTCGAACACTCGGCGGCCGAGGAGTTCTCGGAAGAGCCATTGACGGTCACGTCCGGGCGCCACACGCTGTCGTGTCAGCACGTGGTGATCGCCACGCACACGCCGCTCGTGGGCAATGCGGGCCTCGTGCGCGCGACGCTGCTCCAGACGAAGCTCGCGCTCTACAGCAGCTACGTCGTGGCCGCGCCCGTGGCTGCCGGCGTCGTGCCGGACGCGCTCTTCTGGGATACCGGCGATCCGTACTCCTACCTGCGCATCGACGACACCGGCGGCGAGCCGTTCGTGATCTACGGCGGTCAAGACCACAAGACCGGCCAGATCGAGGACGAGCACGCCTGCTATGACAGGCTCGCGGCGTCTCTGAAGCAGATCGTGCCCGTCGTCGAACCCGCGTACCGCTGGTCGGGACAGGTCATCGAGACGGCGGATGGGCTTCCGCTCATCGGTGAAATCTCGCCTCATCAGTTCAGCGCGACTGGATTCGCCGGCAACGGCATGACGTTCGGCACGCTGTCGGGCATGATGGCCTGCGACCATGTGCTCGGCCGATCGAATCCCTGGACGGGCGTGTTCGACATCGGCCGGACGAGAATCCGTGGCGGACTCTGGGACTACATCAAGGAGAACAGCGACTACCCGTACTACCTGATCCGCGATCGGTTTGCCGGGACCGATACACGGTTCCTTCGTGACGTGCCGCGCGGCGAAGGGCGGGTGCTCGACCTGGACGGTCAGCGCGTGGCCGCCTTCCGGCAGAGCGACGGCGCCACGATCCTGCGGTCGGCCATCTGCCCCCACATGGGGTGCGTGGTGGGCTGGAACGAGGCGGAACGGACGTGGGACTGCCCGTGCCACGGGTCGCGTTTTCGGCCCACCGGCGAGGTGATGTCCGGACCGGCGGAGTCTCCGCTCGCCGAGTTCGAGCCGCAGCCTTCGCGCCCTGAATCCACCTGAAGGCGGTCACGGCGGAGGCCCGTGGTCAATCCGCGAGCCGCGCTGGAGAGCGGTGGAACCCTCGCCGCCGTCCGCCGATGACAGCCGCAATCCGACTGAGCCAGACACAGGTTCTGACGCAGGCGCTCACCGATCGTCGACGCGGGCCATCGCCTGCTGGCGCGCGGGTCTACAATGCGCACGTGGCTGCCGCCACCTTTCATGGTTGACTCACGCCCGCTGGTGCTCGTCGTGGACGATTTCCAGGACGCGCGCGAGATGTACGCCGAGTACCTCCGGTATTCCGGCTTCCGCGTCGCCGAAGCCAGCACGGGGCTCGACGCCATCGAGCAGGCGTTCGACCTCCGGCCCGACGTGATCCTCATGGACCTCTCGCTGCCGGGCATGGACGGTTGGACGGCGACCCAGCATCTGAAACGTGACGCGCGCACGAGCCACATCCCGGTCGTCGCGTTGACCGGTCATGCTCTGGCAGGCGCGTCCGAGAGCGCCCGGCAGGCCGGGTGCGACGCGTTCATCACCAAGCCCTGTCTGCCCGAGCAGCTCGTCGCCGAAGTGCGGCGGCTGCTCGACGGATCGAGCCGCGCCGACTCGACTTGAGTCTCGCCGCCGTGGAACGTCGACGTCTCAGCGGCGCACGTTCTTCTCGTAGATTCCGAAGAGCATGAGGCAGAACCCCGCCAGGCGGACGCCGAAGACGTAGACCCGCCAGTCGGTCGCGAGCGGCATCGTGCCTTGCGCCGTGTAGCTCGCCGCCAGGAACACGAACGCCAGCGCGAACCACAGGAACAGCCGATCGACCGTCGTCCGCCAGAACCTGAAGAAGAGCAGCGCGGCGACGATGCAGCTCATCGCGACGGCACCGCGCAGGAAGGTGACGAGCAGGCTAGTCGCCATACCAGATGAGCCCGACGAGCAGCAGCGCCATCGAAGAGAGCGCCGAGCCGACGCGCAGCAGCGACAGGTCGATGTCGGCCGGCAGGATCACCAGGTCCACGATGACGAGGACGTTGGAGATCGTCCACCCGAGGAACGAGAGCGTGCACCAGAGCAGCAGGCGGGCCTTGGTACGGCGGTACATCCGCAGGAGCAGCGCCGCGCACACGCCGCTCGTTGCCGCGCAGAGGACGTAGACAGCGGTCGCCATCACGGTTTGGGCTCGCGGAGATCGAAGGCGTCCGAGAACGACTTCAACGCGCCGCGCGACCGCGAGCTGACGAAGGCGACGACGGCGTTCCGGTCGATCGCGTGGTGCTGCGCCAGCAGGTCGGTGTAGCGGCGCAGGTTATCACTCTTCGGATCGTAGAAGTATGCCAGCTCGTCGTGCTTGTGGACGCCCACGAGACCGCGAGCCACCAGCGCCTCGAGCACGCTGCGGCTCGCGTTCTCGCCGAGGTTGAAGGCGCCGCTGACCTCGCGCGCCGTCCACGGTCTGGCGGACGCCCGCAGGCCGATCAGCACTTCCATCGACTCGATCGAATCGATGCACGCCGACAGGAACGAGCGGAGCTCGGTCGGCAGTTCCGACCCCGAGGCCATCCGACGCATCCTATCAATCGATCGCCGCCAGTCCATCGGGCGATGACATGAGGCAGGCTTTGCCCTCATGGGTGAATCTGATACAACTGTCACTCTCCCAGGCACGAACACTCCGCGACAGCTCTGTTTCCAGGTCGAGGGCAAGGAGCTCATCGATGGACACGTCTGCCATGGCGTCAACGCGGGATCCGATTTCTGGCGCGGCCCTCCTGAACGGGGCGTCGGCCGACGACGGCCGGGGATTTTCGAAGGCGTTGCTCGCGGCCATGCTGTCGCTGCGAGACGGCGATTTCGCCGTACGGCTTCCGGCCGATCTCACCGGCATCGACGGGAAGATCGCCGACGCGTTCAACGAGATCGCGGCGGTCAGCCAGCGGAGAGCGCGCGAGACGACGCGCGTGGCGCGTGAGGTGGGCAAGGAAGGCAAGCTGAAGCAGCGGATGGCCGTGCCGGGGGTCGTCGGCGGCTGGGCCGACGAGGTGGCGGCGATCAACATGCTGATCGACGACCTCGTCTGGCCGACGACGGAGGTCACCCGCGCGGTCGGCGCCGTCGCCAAGGGCGATCTCGGGCAGTCGATGGCGCTCGAGGTCGACGGCCGGCCGCTCGAAGGCGAGTTCCTCCGGTCGGCGCGGCTCGTCAACAAAATGATCGATCAGCTCTCGGTGTTCACGTCCGAGGTGACGCGCGTCGCGCGCGAGGTCGGTACCGAAGGCAAGCTCGGCGGCCAGGCGCAGGTGCGCGGCGTGTCGGGCGTGTGGAAGGAGCTCACCGAGTCGGTCAACCAAATGGCCGGCAACCTCACGGCCCAGGTCCGCAACATCGCGGACGTGACGATCGCCGTGGCCAACGGCGACCTGTCCAAGAAGATCACGGTGGACGTCCGCGGCGAGATCCTGCAGCTCAAGGAAGCCATCAACACGATGGTGGACCAGTTGCGGGGGTTCGCCGCCGAGGTCACGCGCGTGGCGCGCGAGGTCGGCACCGACGGCAAGCTCGGCGGCCAGGCGGTCGTGCCGGGCGTGGCCGGCACCTGGAAGGACCTGACCGATTCGGTCAACGCGATGGCGTCGAACCTCACGGCGCAGGTGCGCAACATCGCGGGCGTGACGACGGCCGTCGCGCGCGGCGATCTGTCGCGCAAGATCACGGTCGACGTCAAGGGCGAGATCCTCGAGCTGAAGGACACGATCAACACGATGGTCGATCAGCTCAACGCGTTCGCGTCGGAGGTCTCGCGCGTGGCGCGCGAGGTCGGCACCGAGGGCAAGCTCGGCGGCCGCGCCGAGGTGCCGGACGTGGCGGGCACCTGGAAGGACCTGACCGACTCGGTGAACGCGATGGGCGCGAACCTGACGGCGCAGGTGCGCAACATCGCCGAGGTGACGACCGCGGTGGCGCGCGGCGACCTGTCGCGCAAGATCACGGTGGACGTGAAGGGCGAGATCCTCGAGCTGAAGGACACGATCAACACGATGGTCGACCAGCTCAACGGGTTCGCGTCGGAGGTGACGCGCGTGGCGCGCGAGGTCGGCACCGAGGGCAAGCTCGGCGGTCAGGCGACCGTGCCCGGCGTCGCCGGCACCTGGAAGGACCTGACCGACAACGTCAATTCGATGGCTTTGAATCTGACCACGCAGGTGCGCAACATCGCCGAGGTGACGACCGCCGTCGCCAAGGGCGATCTCTCGCGCAAGATCGCGGTCGACGTTAAAGGCGAGATTCTCGAGCTGAAAAACACCATCAACACGATGGTCGATCAGTTGAACGGCTTCGCCTCCGAGGTGACGCGGGTGGCGCGCGAGGTGGGCACCGAGGGCAAGCTGGGCGGCCAGGCCCTGGTGCCGGGTGTCGCCGGCACCTGGAAGGACCTGACCGACTCCGTCAATTCGATGGCGAACAACCTGACCGCGCAGGTGC